>WGBB01000211.1 GCA_015494505.1 Nitratiruptor sp.
GCTCTCCTCTTCGAATCCCAAAGCCTTGAGACGTTCGAGGATCGGCGGATGGGAGTAGTAAAAGAAGATGTAGAGCGGATGCGAAAGGGGAAAATGGCTGTTCTCTTCTACTAATTTCAAAAGTGCGTTGCGCAAATTGCCTCTGCCCCCAAGCTCACTGCCATATCTATCAGCTGCATACTCGTTACGGCGGCTGACGAAATTGACAAGCGGCATAAAAAAGAAGAAAAAGACGGGACTCAGCAGCAAAAACATCGCTATCACGCTATAGGGAGCGTGGGGGTCGATGCCTATCTTTTCATAGAGCGATGTAGGGAGATTAGCAAAGATATAAAAGAGCGCGAAGAACATCACGCCCATCATCACGATGTTTTTGAGGATATCTTTATGTTTGTAGTGCCCCAGCTCGTGTCCTAGCACGGCGAGGAGTTCGTTTTTAGAAAGTTTATCCACCAGCGTATCGAAAAGCACCACACGCTTGCTCTTGCCAAGCCCTCCGAAATAGGCATTGAGGCGTGTGTCGCGTTTGGAGGAGTCCACTACGTAGACACCGCTAGCTTTGAGCCCGCTTTTTTGCATCAACTCTTCTATATCCTTTTTGAGCTCTTCATCTTCGAGGGGTGTGAACTTGTTGAATATCGGCGCTATGAGAGTGGGATAGATAGCGTTGATAAGAATGATGACACCGAAGATAAACACAAATCCCCATACCCACCAGTTGGGGACATTGAGGATAATCCAGCTTACCACATAGACTATCGCAGAGCCAAAAATCAAAAAGAGCGCAGCGATTTTGAGCTGGTCTTTGATAAAAAGCGTGTAGGTAGATTTATTAAATCCAAACTCTTCGTCCAACACAAACTTCGTATAGATATCAAACGGGAGCGTCACGATATAGTTGATAGCGAAAAAGAGGTCGATAAAGAGCACGCTTTTTAGCAAAATATCATCTACTTGGATGAAGCTTTCTAGCCAATGCAGACCCACGCCCATCCAAAAAATAAAAAGGATATACTCCACAAAGGCTTCGGCTATGGCGATACGCTCCTTTTTGAGACTATAGCGGCCCGATTTGAAGAATTTGCTCGGCATCATCAGCACCGGCTTGCCGTCTTTTGCCTTGGCTACGAAACCGGCCTGCATCACAGAGACATAGATTTTTACCAATATATATATCCCATAGAGGATACTCACACCTAACATCAGTCACCTTTTACGAAATTTTGACTATTATACACAAATCGGTTGAGGCGCTCTTTTACGATAAAAACTATAAAAAAACCTTAAAAAGGTAATCAATGGCACTGATAGATCTGCTGGGTGTGAGCAAAAGCTATGAGGCACAAAAGATTCTTTGCAACGCAGATTTTACCCTCGATGAGGGCGAGCGTGTCGCCATCGTGGGGCGCAACGGCAGTGGCAAGTCGACGCTGATGAAGATCGTAGCAGGTCTTGAAGAGTTCGACGAAGGTGAGCGATTGGTGCGCCAAAACATCACTATAAGGATGCTGCCGCAAGTGCCGCGCTTTGCCGACCACCTCACAGTCCGCCAAGCTATCGTGGAGCAGTTAGCGGCCATCAATGATGCGCGTAAACGCTACGAAGAGATAACGGCCAAGATCGCTGAAAATCCCGACGATACGGAGCTCCTCGAAGAGCTCAATCGCCTCAGTGCCTATCTCGATTACCACGGAGCCTGGAATATCGAAGAAAAGATAGAACGCATCTTGCAGGAGTTCGACCTAAAAGCCTATGAAGATCGCCTAGTCAACAGCCTCAGCGGCGGCGAGCAGCGGCGTGTGGCATTGGCGGGACTGCTTTTGCAAAAACCGGATGTTTTGCTGCTCGATGAGCCCACCAACCACCTGGATGTCCATATGGTGGAGTTTTTGGAAGAGATGATTCTCAAGGAGCGCTATACCCTGCTTTTCGTGAGCCACGACCGCTACTTCATAGACCATATCGCTACGCGCGTGGTGGAGGTGGAAGAGTGCAAGCTTCGCAGCTTCAAAGGAGGCTACACCGACTATCTGCGTCAAAAAGAAGAACTACTACAAAACCTCCAAAAACAGCACGAAAACCTGCTGCGCTTGCTCAAACAGGAAGAAGAGTGGCTTCGCCGTGGGGTCAAAGCGCGTATGAAGCGCAACGAAGGGCGCAAGAAACGGGTCTTGGAGCTGCGCGAACAGGCCAAAAAAAATCCAGCCGCCATCAAAAAGATACGCCTGCAGCTCGAGCGCGAAAAGAAGCATTTCAACCGCGAAGACGGCATCAGCCGCAAAAAGGTGCTCTTCGAGCTTGAAAACGTCACGAAGAGCCTCGGCGACAAAGTGCTCATCAAAGATTTTTCCACGCGCATCTTGCAGCGCGATACCATCGCTATCGTGGGGAAAAACGGCGCCGGCAAGTCGACGCTTTTGAAGCTGCTTTTGGGCGAAATCGAACCCGATAGCGGCATCATCAAGCGAGGCGATTTTACCATCGGCTACTTCGACCAGGCACGCACTATGCTCGATGACGATAAGAACCTCATCGAGACCTTCTGCCCCAACGGCGGCGATCGCGTGGAGGTGTGGGGACGCAGTATGCACGTCTATGGGTATCTCAAAAACTTTCTCTTTCCCAAGGAGTTTTTGGACAAAAAGATAGGAGCGCTCAGCGGCGGCGAGAAAAACCGCGTGGCCCTGGCACTGCTCTTTACCAAAAAAGTGGACTGCCTCATCCTCGATGAGCCCACAAACGACCTGGACATCCCCACTATCAATATCTTAGAGGAGTACCTCCAAAAATTCCAAGGCGCCGTGATTTTCGTGAGCCACGACCGCTACTTCGTGGACAAAATCGCCAAAAAGCTTTTCATCTTCAAAGGAAACGGCATCGTCGAAGAGTCGCACCAAAGCTACAGCGAGTATCTCGAAATAGAAAAGGAGCTGCGCGAGCTCGAATCTCTCGAAGTGAGCGTCGAAAAGCCCAAACCCCAACGCGAGCGCAAGCGCACGCCCAAGCTCAGCTATAAAGAGCAGCGCCGCCTGGAGGAATTGCCTCCTCTTATAGAAGAGCTCGAAGAGAAGATAGCAGCCCTCAACGACTGCCTAGCCGACCCCAAATGCTACGAAGAGCGTGGCATCGTCTCGGTTTCCGAGGAGCTCGCAAACCTCCAAGAAGAGCACGACAAGTTGCTTGAAGAGTACATCGCTTTAGAAGAAAAAAAGGAACAGCTCGATGCACTTTCAGATCGATAAATATCTCTTAGATGACCTGCTCAACTCCGAACACCCCAGCGATTTTCAAACCTACAAGGACTACGCCATCTTTATTTTGCGTTTGCCCTACATCGACCAAGATACCGTCAAGGTCTTTAGCTACGCTTTTTTAATCCACGACGATAAAGTGTATCGTTACGATAGAAAGAAACAGGACTTTATCGAACTGGGAGATTTCGCGGCACTTCACCACTATCTCGACATTCGTGTCGATAAAATTTTGGCCAAACTCTCACGACTCCAAACCAAAATCGCCAAAATGGAAGATATGCTCTATGAAGAGAGCTACAGCGGAGATTTCGCCAACGACTGGATAGCGTGCAAAAGGGAGCTCTCTCTCATCGAGCGTCTTATGAGCCACGCAACCATCGCACTGAGTCGCTTCTATAGACACTACAAAGATTCACTCGAAGAGTTGGCCTTCAAAGATCTTGCAGAGCACGTAGAGCGCTCCTTTGATTTTGCTAAAAGCGCCATCGAAAAACTCGATAACCTCTACAGCTTCTACCGTGCCAAGATGGATGAGAAGATGAACAAGATTATGTTCATCCTCACTATCATTTCGGCCATCTTCTTACCCCTCACGCTCGTGACGGGATATTTTGGGATGAATACGGGAGGATTGCCTTTTACCGAAGATCCTCACGGCACCCTCAAAGTCACCGTGGCTTTGGTACTTTTTGAGGTGCCGTTCGTGCTGTGGATTTACAGGCTGCTTAAAAAAGGTTAGAGGAATCTCAGAATCTCTTCTTCGATCTTCTCTTTTTCCACCACCGTATCGTGAATGATAGGCTTGCTAAAGAGCTCTTTTATGCGATCTGGGATCGCCACGCCCAGACGTTTGCTGATAGCTTCGAGAGCTTCTTGATCACGTGCCGTGCGCCCCTCTATCGCTTGCAAGACTGATGGAGCAAACTTGGTCCACTCAGCCGTGGAGTATGCCACGCAAGGGTACTCTTTGTGCTTTTTGTAGAGCTTGATGGTGGTCGCGGTATGCGGATCCATCAGATAGCGGTGCTCGAGGGCATACTCTTTGATGGTGGCCGCCACCTCTTCGTCGGTAGTGAAGTCTGCGTCGAAATCCTCGCGCAGTGCGGCCAGCTCTTCGGAAGTGAGCTCATAGTAGTTTTTCGTGGCCAGATCCTCCATCAGCTCTTTGGTACGCGCCGCACCGAATTTATCGAAAAGCACGCGCTCTACGTTGGAAGATTTTAGGATATCCATCGCGGGGCTTGTGGTTTTGATGAGGCTTTTGTTGCGCAGGTCGTAGCGACCGTTTTGGATCAGTTCTGTGAGCACGTTGTTGGCATTGGAAGCGATGAGGATTTTATCGATGGGTGTACCCATCTTTTTGGCGTAATACCCACCCAGGGCGTTGCCGAAATTGCCGCTGGGGACTATGAGATGGATCTTTTGGCCAAACGTTATCACATCACGGCGCAAGAGTTCCAAATATGCGTGGATATGGTAGATAATCTGAAAGATGATGCGCCCGAAGTTCACGGAGTTGGCCGCAGAGAGTTTGATCCCTTTTTGTGATAGCGTCTCTTTGAAGCGCTCGCTAGCTAGGAGGTTTTTGAGCGCCGTTTGCGCATCGTCGAAATCCCCTTTAATGCCGATCACTTTGAGGTTTTTTCCATCTTCGGTCACCATCTGCAAGCGCTGCACGTCGCTGGTGCCGCCGGCTGGATAAAGGCAAGCCACTTTGATGTTTGGCTTGTTTTTAAAAGTCTCCAGCGTCGCAGGACCCGTATCGCCACTGGTGGCTGCGAGAATGAGATAGTTTTCGCCCCTTCTTTTGGCGAGAGCCGAGAGGATATGACCAAAGGGTTGGAGCGCCATATCTTTGAAGGCGCGAGTCGGCCCGTGATAGAGCTCTGCTACATAGAGTCCATCTCGCACCTGTACCACAGGCACGGGATTTTTAGGATCGTCGAAGCGATCATAGAGATCCAGCGCCTCTTGGAGCAGATCATCCTCGATATCGATGTCAAATTTTTTCAATAGATCGAAAGCCAGCTCTTTATAAGAGCTCGCTTGATGTTTTTTGAAAAACTCCTCATCCAGACTCGGCAAGCTCTTTGGCACATAGAGGCCACCGTAGCTGGCAGCGGGATTCAAAATCGCCTCGCTAAAGCTCACCTCTTTTGGCTTGACTCCATCATTTCCACGCGTTTCGATAAACTGCATACAACGCCTTTGAAATTTTTTGGTTATTGTAGCAAAAGGAATTTTGGAAATTTACTCATCTTTGCACTTTTCGATAATTGTAAAGAGCTCTTTGACGATTTTGGGATGGAGAATTTTACCGCTATGGTGGGGAATAACCATTCTGCACCCGTTTTTTACATAAATTCTATGACTCCCCTTTTGCCTATCGATGATAAACCCGGCACCCAACAAAAGCTTCTCGGCTTCTTTTGCCGTTAGTTTCGGCAGTTTTTCTCCCATTAATTGGCTACCTTCAATTCCACTTCCAATGGTGTAACCGTCACCACTTTTCTTTTGAGAAGCTCTCGCTTTTCTTCTTGGGAGAGACTCTCGATATAGAGTTCCAACGCTTCTTTAATATTTTTCAGTACCTCTTCGTATGTCTCTCCTTGGGAGACACACCCTTCTAATTCCGGTATCTTTGCGAAGTATCCATATTCGTCTTGCTCTATGATCGCGTTAAAAATCATCATCGATCCTTTTGTGTTTTTCCATATTGTAGCACGCTTAGAAAATCACATCTGTTTTTGCAATACATCCCGCATCCACTCCAAGTATTCCCGGCTCCCCTCGTCTATTTCAAAAGATATGATCTCAGGCACTTCGTAGCTGTGCAGCTGCTTTATCGCCTCTTCCACTTTCGCAAAATCGGCCGCTTTGATAATGAGCAGCACCTCACTATCTTCGACGATTTCGCCTTTCCACTCGTAGATGGAGGTGATTTTCGGCACGATATTGATGCAGGCTGCGAGACGCTCGTGCACCAGATGGCGAGCTATCTTTTTCGCTTCTTCGCTGTTTGCGGCAGTCGAAAGTATCACACGCATTTAGGCTCCTAAAACTTGTGTTCCGATTCCTTCGCTGGTAAAGATCTCCAAAAGCAGCGAATGCTCCACTCTGCCGTCTATGATGTGCGCCTTTTCCACGCCTCCCTCCACGGCTTCCAAGCAGGCATCCACTTTGGGTATCATCCCGCCGCTGATAGTGCCGTCTTTTTTGAGCAGATCGATCTTTTCTTTAGTAAGCGTGGAGATGAGATTTTTCTCTTTATCCAGTACGCCCGGAGTGTCTGTGAGGAAAATTATTTTTTTGGCCTTGAGTGCAGCCGCTACTTTGCTGGCGCATAGGTCTGCATTAATATTGTAGCCGGGATGTCCGATCTCGTCACTTGCGGCGATAGGCGCGATGACGGGGACGAACTGCTCTTCGAGGAGATTTTCCACCACGGCCGGGTCGATACGGTCTATCACACCGGTGTAACCGAACTTTTCGAAATCTTTGGGCCGAGCGGTGATGAAGTGCGCATCTTTGCCGCTGATGCCTATGGCCTTGGCGCCGTGGTTGTTGAGCAGGCTGACGATCTCTTTGTTGATATCACCGCTCAGCACCATCTCCACTATCTCCATCACCTCCGGCGTGGTGACACGCTGCCCGTCGATAAATTTGGTGTCGATCTGCAGTCTCCCCAGTATTTCCGTGATGCGTTTGCCGCCCCCGTGCACTATCACCGGTTTAATACCCACGGTATAGAGCAGCAAGATATCTTGGGCAAATTTTGCCTTGAGCTTCTCGTCGATCTGGGCACTGCCGCCATACTTGATCACGAATATCTGATCGCGAAACTTCTTGATAAAGGGAAGCGCATCAAGGAGCGTCTGGACGGTTTGGATCTTCTTTTGCATCGTAGTTCCTTATGTAGCTGTCGACTTTTTCCATAACCTCGGGCGCCACTTCGATCTTTAGGCGCAAAATCGAAAGCGGATAGCCAAATTTTCGTAATTTTACCGCATCTTTAGCCGTAACGAGAAGGGATGTGGGCTTTTCTCGCTGTATGATCTTTTCTATCTCTTGGCGCTCGAATGGATGATGGTCGGCGAAATAGTAGCGAGGAATAGCAGGGTCCACATAGCGCTCCAATCTTTTGGGATTTGCTATCGCGGTGACGAGCACCATCTTTGGAGTGGGATTTTCTATCCACACATTGCGCCAAAAATCGCGCCCCTCTCGCAGCACCAAATCGGCACTACGCAAAAAGAGGCGCGGCAGGCGATAGGGACCGCTTGGCAGGCATAGAGGGTTGATGGGCTTGGGATCGATGAGGATATCGAATTTTTCTATGCACTGACGAAAAGCATCGTCCAAAAAGACCACCTTAGCCCCTAGCTCTTTGGCTTTGTCGATGCCGGCGAGCCGATCTTCGCTCACGATAACAGTAGCTTTGGGCAGTGCAATGGCTAGCATCATCGCTTCATCGCCGCTGCACTCCACGTCGCAGAGGATTTTCCCCCATTCGCTCACCACTTGCAAACCCTCGCTTTTACGCCCATAGCCACGTAGTACCACCGCCACATCTTCATAGCGACTCGCCAATGCCTCGATAAGGGGGGATTTGCCGCTTCCGCCGACGGTGAGATTCCCGACGGAAATGACGGGAAGTGCCGCAGACTTTGGCCTACATAGAAGCTTTTGCAAACCGGCTATGAGGCAATAAAGAATCGAAAAAGGAAGCAAAAGGAGAGCCGCAAGCCAGTGATAGACTCGCGGACGGTAGAAGAGCTCTTCGAAAAAGGCTACTAAACGCGCGATTGTGCCACCTCTTTAACCTGCTCTATCACGTACGCCACGTCCTCGTCATTCATAGTAGCGTGAATCGGAAGGCTCATCACCTGCTGGAAGTTGCGCAACGCCTTTGGAAAGTCGTTGACTCTCAGGCTGTACTTTTGCTTATAGTAGCTTAAAAGATGGAGTGGAATATAGTGCAGCCCCACTTCGATACCGCGTTTATACAGTTCTCGTGCGAAGGAGTCGCGGTTTTTATCGATTTTGATGATAAAGAGCTCGTAGCTATGCTCGCGTTTGGGCTGGGGCACCGAAATATGGGGCGTGTCGGCCAACTCTTTGCGATAGATAGCGGCAATCTCTTGGCGGCGCGCTATCTCGGCATCGTTTTTCTCCAAGCGCGTCAAATTGTATGCCGCATCGAGATTGCTCATATCGTACTCTAGCCCGATATCCACCACGTCATAGATATAGCCCAGACTCCCCTCTTCATCCCACTCTTTTGTTACGATAGCGTTTTGGCGCAGGAGCTTTGCGCGTTCATTTAGCTCTTCGTTGAAGGTCGTGAGCATCCCGCCTTTGGCTGTGGGATAGCGACCGTGCGGGTTGAAACTAAATGCCGTGAGATCGGCTTTGAGTGCACCTATCTTCTCGCCGTTATAGGTGGCGCCCATCGCTTCCGTGGCATCCTCGATGATGAGAATATTGTACTCCTCGGCGATCGCATAGAGGCGCTCGAGGTCCGTTGGTTGCCCGCCTACATGGGAGATGATAGCGCCTTTGAGCTTCTTGCTCTTATTTTTGGCCAGTACCTTTTCGAGCTCATCCAGATCGATATTGAAGTCCTCTTCATCGATATCCACGAATATCGGCTCCGCATCGAAGTGGCGTACCACTTCAGGGACATTGGGATAGGCGCTGACACTGCAGATAATCTTATCACCCCGCTTAAGGTCGATAGCCGTCATAGCCAGGTGTAGTGCCGCAGTCTCATTGGTCGTCGCTATGGCAAAATCTGTTCCCACATAGTCGGCGAACCGCGACTCTAGCTCCTCTTGTTTTCCACCTTCGGCGATAGCCTCTTGCACCTGTTTTTGTTCGCTCTCGTCGTGCTTGCGAGCAAAAAGAGGAATCTTTCTCATTTCTTACTCCTCGCTTAAAACTCTGTATTGATTATATTAAAGTCTAGCTTAAATGGCGCTTTTATATATAGTTTTGTCACTTAATAAAAATAAATTTTTACAATGGATAATTTTTATCCACACTCAATCTCGCTCTTCGCCAGAAGCGCTATTTCGTCACAGCTAAAACCTGCGGCTTTGCGTGCAGCGACATTGATGGAGTCTTTAGAGTGAAGTGTGCCGGGATAGATGCGCTCCACGCGCTTGAAGTATTCACTCACCGTATCTTCGATGCCCTCTTTCTCGCAGGCCCAGCGAAACCACCTATCTCCTTTTTGCACGTGTCCTACTTCTTCGTCGAGAATGATTTGGAGAGCTTCACGCATTTTGGCAGCGAAAGGGTCACGGAAATTTTCGAGCTTAGCGATAATCTTGGGATTGGCATCGAGGCCGTTGGCCTCTAGGTAGCGCGGCACCACGCACATACGATCGATGAGATCCAGACTCGCTCTCGCCGCATCGAAGAGCCCCTGATGGACGGGAAAATCGCCATATTTGTAGCCAAGTTCGTGCAAAAGCGCATCGATCATCCTAAAATGGCGGCACTCATCGAGTGCTACCTCGATCCAGTCCTCATAAAACTCCTCAGGCATACCTCGATAGCGATAGGCCGCATCGAGAGCCAGGTCGATGGCGCTATATTCGATATGCGCAATAGCGTGCAACAATACGGCTCTCCCCTCTTTAGTACCGAAGCGAGAGCGCCTAGGCACATCCTTGGGATCGACTATGTGGCAAATGGCGGCATAACTGGGTGTATCGAATATTTTCGACTTTTTCGAATGATCTTTTGGAAGTTTCTTATAGTTTTGCCCTAACTGCTCACAGGCAGCGATTTTTTCATACGGGTCTGCTAATTGTATAATACGTTCAAGAGTATCGAAAAATTCCATATCCATCCTTCAAGGAGTCTTTGTGCAGCTTCGCTACCAACCCATGGGACAGTATCAAACCAATTGCTATATTGTAACAATTGAGGGCAAAGATTTCATCGTCGACCCGGGTGTGGGCGCCACCGAATGGGTATTGCAAAACGTCACAAACCCCGTGGCCATACTCAATACCCATGGACACTTCGACCATGTCTGGAGCAATGCTGAGCTTAAAGAAAAGCTCTCCATTCCCATAGTCATCCATGAAAAAGACGCCTTTTTCTTACAACGCGACCAGTTCGGCATCCCGATGCCAAAAAGCGAGGCAGACATCACCGTAAGCGACCAAGAAGCCGAAGTGGAGATGGAGGGAGTAAAGATACGCTTTTTGCATTTTCCGGGACACACTCCGGGATGCTGCGTGATCGATTTTGGGGATTGTTGGTGCAGTGGGGATTTCATCTTTCGCGGCTCTATAGGTCGCGTCGACTTCCCCTACTCCGACCCAGAAGCGATGAAGGAGAGCTTACGCCGATTCAAAGCCATCGACTATGACAAACCGGTCTATCCCGGTCACGGAGAGCCCACCACTATCTCCGCTGAGCAGCGACACGCCGACTACTGGCTACGAGCGATTTGATGCAGGTAGTTATACGAGAAAAAAATCGCTACGGCTACTTTCTCGTCTCTCTCATCCTTTTTGTCGGTGGGCTCGTGATGCTCTTTGGCATCAAAGGAGGCGAATTCCTTCCGACCATGGGAAGATTGGCCGGGTTTTTATCAGCAGTGGTCGGAGTCGTCTATTTTAGCCGTTTTATGCGCTTGTCACTGCCCCAAACGCACACTATCGCCATAGAAGACCACATAGTACGATACGATAAGACTCCTCATGCTTTCGCTACTCTCACCTTTTCCAAGGAGCAATTAGAGGATAGCTGTCTCGTCTCCTTGTGGGCAAAAAAGGGCGACAAGCAAGAAGAGATTTTCAAAAAAGTTCCCTTTTCTCATGAAGAGTTTGAGCAGTTTATAAAACTCATACAACCCTATCTCGCGCACGAAGAGCTACCGCAAAAAATCACCGAGGAGGAGGATCGTATCATCCTTTTTGATAATGGATTTGCCGTAGATGGCAAAGAGTTTCTCTATGACGAACTCCAATCAATTGAAACGGTAGTGGTCTTTGGCGATTCTACGGAAAATCTCAAAATGAATCTCATACTGAAAAACGGCACATGGGATCTCTTCTTTTTCGATCGCCTATCCGAAATGGCCAAAGCGCTCTACGCCGACATGAAGTTCCATCACAAGAGCATCATGATCCCCTGTGATGAACCCAGAAGTTACAAATGGCTCTGGTATGTACTCCCTATCGCTATCGCTCTCTTTATCGCAGATGTCGCATACCTTCGCACCGGAATCGCCTTTTTTATCGGTATTCTCTTTTTTGGCTTTGCATGGTATATTTCGAGGCTGGATAGGAAACTTTTTTACTCTAAACTCTGCCAAGAGCTTGAAAGAGTGATTCGACATCAAGAAGTAGAAAAAGAGGCCCAAAAGCTCTATGAAGAGCGCAATGCATCAAAGTTGTAGCATTACATATCTAAAACATGCTTCTCGAGCGTATAAGTGGTAAATACTCCGCTCATCACCTCTTTATCGCCCACTTTAGCTGTTACAGCCACTTCCGCTTTTTTCTCTTTGTTTTGCGCTATCGCCTCACACTCCACCACGTCACCTACCACTACAGGCGCTAAAAAACGCACCTGAGCGGCCACGAGCACGACGTTGGGATCGTTGATAGCAGCCATTGCCGCAAAATCTGCCGCCCCAAACGTAAAGCCTCCATGCACGAGCCCACGCTCATCGGCCGCCATCTGCTGCGTCGTCACCAAACGCACTTTGGCATAGCCCTCACGCAGCTCCACCACTTCGCCGCAGAGGCTTTTATCTATCGCTAGATGTGTCTTAAGCACCATGTTTTAGTTTGCTATCGAAATGTTTAATAGTAGTGTAAACGGTATATCCAATGCCGCCAAAAACTATCAAAAATACAGCAGTCAAAACTATCTCTTGCATTACAAATCCTCCATCTCATCTATTTTAGCCAAAATCTCTTTGTTAACAAAGTAAATAGAAAGCGTTATCGCAATAACACCTAAAAACACCAGCACTATTCTTATGGCGCTCAACATACCATAATGATTGAACAAAAATGCCACCATCGACAAATCTGTGGCAAAAAGCAATCCAAAAATGACTTTGAGATACCCAACTTGCTCTTTGACCTTATCGATTTTAGCCACAAAACACCTCTTTATAGAGCACTTCGTCATAGCCTAC
>WGBB01000212.1 GCA_015494505.1 Nitratiruptor sp.
AGATAAGCTCGTAGTCTAAGTCTTTAAGAGCGTCGCGCAGCTGCGCAAAGAGTGGAGCGATATTCTCTTCTTCATTCATCACCGGTATGACTACCGAAATTTTCATTCTTATCCTTTAGTAAAAGATTGTACAAAAGAAGACTCGTCAAGTAGACCACCACAGCGCTGCAGATAACGTCGCTAAGAAAGTGGCCTCCCTGTATAATTCTAACAAAACCCACTACACTTCCCCAAGCCAGCGCCGCTGCCGCGACGAGCTTTCGCTTGCGTCCGCGAAAGAGGGGCACGAAAGCGAGGAAGTAGAAGGCCGCCGCGGCGTGGCCGCTACTAAAGGAGCAGTTTTTTTGGCACTGGTGGGCGGGGATGAGTGCCGGCGTGAACTTTTTCGTGCCGCCAAACTCCACCACCTGCGATGGACGTGCTCGGCCGAAATGGTCCTTGAAAACCACGTCGACGATGAGTCCAGGTCCTACGAACAATACCAAAAGCAGGTAGATAACCACGCGTTTTTTAACGATCTCCTTGCCAAAGAGCGAAGCTATAAAGAGCACGATGAGCGCGAGGGCCGTGAGCAAGATGACAATCTGCGTCGCTCTGTAGATGATTTTGGCCGCAAGGAGATCTTTGAGATAGAAGCCGTGATCGTAAAAGAGGTGGCTGATAGCAAGATCGATCTGGGGAAAGAGCGCAAAGAGCACACAGAGCGCTATCGATAAGAGTGCCAGTCTCACCGGTAGCCTTTGAACCGCTCGAGTTTGTAGATGTAGTAGCGGCGTGCGTAGTCTTTGTACAGAGGTATTTCGATAGTACCCAGAGGTGTCACATTTTCGAAGTAACGCTTGAGCTCTTTGTGCGGATGGCGCGAGATGAAGATGTAGCTTGTATCTTTTTGAGCCGGATTGAAAAGGTGGTACTGACTCGATTTGCGATGTGACGGATTGAACATCGCCGCATCGAAGGGGTGGGGCCTGAGGTAGTAGATCATCTCTGCCATCGTGGTGCGATCGTCAAAGAGGAGTTTGTAGTGCGGGTAGCGAGCGACGATTTTGGAAAACTTCGCAGCGAGCTCTTTGTAGCCAAGCACGCGTTTATACGGGTCGGTGTGGCTCGTTAGCTCGATGCCAAGGACTCTCGTGATGTCGTGGTAGTGGTACAAAAGGAGCGCTAAAAAAACGTTGAGCAAGATAGCGGCGATGAGGAGCCTTTTTCTATAAAGAAGATAGGCCACCACCATAATCGTCGCAGCCACGTAGGTGGGTGCCGCCCAGTTGGCGAGGGCTTTGGAGAGGAATGCCTGGAGACTGATGATAGCCAAGAAAGGCACGCTAAAGGCGTAGAGGAGGCGATACTCTCTTTTGGGTTTGAGAAGAAGCAGCAAAAAGGTGCCAAAAAATATGGGGCCGAAGACCAAAAACTGCGCTACGAGAAACTCTACGAGCTTACCGAAATGAAAGTGGGAGGCCTTTTCGATGCCGCTGAGGTTTTTGGTATGGACAAAGGTGATGAAATCGTGCTGGGCATTCCAGATGAGATTGGGCATATAGATGAGAGCTGCCAAAGCCATCGTGACGTAGAGTTTGGGGTTTTTGAGGTGGTGCTTGAAGCGATCATCGAGGATGAGGTAGATAAAGACGCTGAGAATAAAGATGATCATCGTGTATTTCGTCAGCAGCCCCGCTCCCGCAGCCACGGCTGCCAAAAGCCAGTAGCGCCAAGCGTCGGTGCGCAGCGCCTTGATAAATGCCCAGAGTGTCAGCGCCCAGAAAAAAAGGAGCAAGACATCTGTGGAGATGATGAGCGAACTCACGCTCACGGCCGGCAGGGTGATAAAGGCTACACCGCTCCAAAAAGCCACTTTTTGGTTAAAAAGCTCCTTGGCGATGGCATAGATGAGGAGAGTGGTGAGAGGATAGAAAAAGAGTGCCGGGAGCTTGAGGCATATTTCGCCGTCACCGCAGATGTGCGTAAAGAGCCAGATGACCCAGGCTATCATCGGGGGCTTGGAGTAGTAGCCAAAGCTTAAATCTTTGCTCCAGCCCCAATAATAGGCTTCGTCTACGTAAAGATCTATATTTGCGTGGACTAGCGCAAAGTATCTATAAAATGTTATAATTAATATAATAAATAAAAGAGTTTTAAAATTTTCTCGCACGCTAAGCCTTGTGACGAAATTGTTGAGCTTCGCAATTATATCCAAGAGGAGGTAAAGATGAAAAGAGCGATGAGTGTGGCAGGGGCTTTCTATCCGGCCGAGTGCGGGCAGATAGAGACGATGATAGCACAGTTCAATTCTATTTTGGATAGAGCACTCAAAGATTCCGATGCGCTCGCTATCCGTCCCCGTGCCATCATTTCACCCCATGCGGGCTACGTTTATAGCGGCTTTACGGCCAATATCGCACATCGCGTCTTGGCAAACTCGGCGCCCGAGCGCGTCATCGTCATAGGGCCCAGCCACCGTGTGTATGTATCCGGTATGAGCGGCAGTTTTTACGATAGCTACGAGACACCCTGTGGAGATTTGGCGATCGATAGGGCATATCTGGAGCATTTAGCCCAGCTTTTCGATATCGCCTTCGTTCCCCAAGCCCACGCTGAGCACAGTACCGAGACACAGATGCCCTTTATTAAGCACTATCTTCCTGATGCCAAGGTGATCGAGTTTGTCTATGGTGATATGGATCCTGCCTATTTAGCCAAGGTTTGCGAGGCGATTCTCTCAGATCCCGCCAACGCCATCGTCATCAGCACGGATCTTAGCCACTACTATCCCCTCAAGCAGGCCGAAGCGCTCGACATGCACTGCCTCAAAGGGGTGCACGATCTGGATGTGCGAGAGCTCCATAGCGGCTGCGAGGCCTGCGGTAAGATAGGTGTGGAGGCGATAGTGCTCGCTGCCAAGAGTTTGGGTCTAACACCTCGCATTCTCGATTATCGCACCAGTGCCGATGCCAGCGGTGATGAGAGCGCGGTGGTGGGCTATATGAGCGCGGCGTTTGTGGGATAGACCACGCGACACAGATAGAGGCCGTTTGGAGGAGCGAGACGCGAGCAGAAGCGCTCCTTACCCTCTAACTGCATCTTTAGCTGCCACAAGGCCAAACGATCGAGACTGAGTTCGAAGAGAAACTGCACCATCATGCGAATTTGGGCACGCAAGAAGCCGTTGGCCTCGAAATAGAGGATGTCGTAGCCGTTATGGTGGTAGAGTCTGGCTTTATAGATGGTGCGCACAGAGCTTTTGACATCGCTTCCCGTTTTCATAAAATAGCGAAAATCATGTTCCCCTTCGAAGATCTTCAGAGCTTCCCTGACAATAGCAGGCTCGATATGTGCATGGGTGACGTAGGCAGCCTCGAAAGGGGATGGTGCTTTTGGGGAGATGATATAGCGATAGGCGCGCCTGGTGGCGCTGTAGCGAGCGTGGAAATCCTCTGGGACCTTTTGAAACCGGCGAATCTGGATGAAGGGAGGGAGTTTGCGTGCTAGATGCGCTCGCAGTTTGTCCAAATCCTTCCAAAACGCCGGCACGTCGAAGTGCACCACCTGCGCCGTGGCGTGCACGCCTCTATCGGTGCGGCCGCTGCCGATGATGCGGCTCTCTATCCCGAGGCTCTTAGCTGCCCGGTAGAGATGCCCCATCACGGTATCGGAGGTGTGCTTTTGGCACTGAAAGCCGGCAAACCTGCTGCCGTCGTAGGCGATAGTGGCTTTGATGCGCATCAGTACCTCGCAAGGGTCTTTTTATAAAAGAGTATAAATCCCACTCCCATCCATACGGGCAAGAGCAGCAACGCCCAAAAAGGAAAGGCTTTTGCCAACGAAAAGGCCAAAGCAAAATAGAACAGAATCAGTCCAAAGGCCATGAGAACGCTTCCATGCGGGGCGAATCGGGGATTGTAGATACCAAGTACCAAAAGAAAAAAAATCGAGACAAAAGGGAAAAAAGCGATGAGCAAAAAGAGGGTCAGGTCAAAAGCACGCTGCTTGTTTTTGAGTGCGTAGAGCCAATAGTTTTTTGTATCGGTGTAGTAGAAGTATTTCTTGGCTGAGGTATCGTACATTTTCATTTTTGCAAAAGCGACTCGGGTGAGCTGCTCTTTTTCATAGGTGTAGGCATTGCCGTCTATGAGCGTCATGGCCAGTACCCCTTTTTCGTTGCCAAAAATCGCCTTTTTTGCTACGATGAAGCTCTCTTTTCCTTCGGCCTTTTGATTGAAAAGCGAAACGTTGGTGTACTCTTTGCCTCTTTTTGCTCCTACATACATGTACCAGTCGCCAAACTTGTGCCCAAATTCGCTGGGCTTGAGGTTGAGCTCGGCGCTCGATTCTTTGTAGATGATGAAGCCTTTGTATATCTGCTTGGCTTGCGGGATGAGAATGGTAGCGACAAGCGCTAGAAGAATCGAAAGCACAAAAGCATAGCGCAGTAAAATAGCGGCCAAACGTGCGGGAGAGATGCCCAAGGAAAAGAGAGCTACCGATTCATATTCGAAGGAGAGCTTTTTGAGCATCGTCAAAGTGGCTGCAAAAAAGACGACGGGAATGGAGAAAAAGAGAATCTGAGGCAGGATATAGAGATAGAGCTTAAGAAGCTCAAAGGCCGTCAATTTGATTATCGAAGTGTAAGAAACGATTTTAATGAAAAATATGAGCGACGCGATACCGAAAAGCGGCACGAAATAGGAGATGAAGGCGCTATACAGCGCATCTCCGAGATATCTAGAGATGATACGCATCGACAATAGCTCCTAAAGAGTCGCTCCAAAGATAGGCTATGAAGAGGCCTGCTGCCAAAAAAGGAATAAAGGGGAGCTCTTTGTCGTTTTTGGCGATGCGCATGGCGATAGAGGCGGGCAGTGCCAAAAGTGCGGCGATAAAGACCGCCAC
>WGBB01000213.1 GCA_015494505.1 Nitratiruptor sp.
ATAATTTTTAATGATATTAGGACTATTTTTGAATTTATTTTATTATCTGCGTTATGAGTCGCAAGGGAGTGATATCAAAATAGTAGTTGTACGCCTCACAATGTTTGGAGATTTCACGGGAGTTTCGTAGAGGTTGCGGCGGTAGGCGAAAACCGGAGGGCCACCACTTTTGGGGCGGTGCGAGGACTATTACCTCTTTGCCACTGTCTCTAGCAGCGAGTGCGATGGGATAGGAGCCGATTTTGTGCACGAGACCAAACTCCCCTATCCCATCGGCACTAAAAAGAACTACATCTATACTTTCCATCATATAACCGGCGGCAGCATCGATGATAAGACGGGGATCCAAGCCTTGGCTACAGAGCTTCCGGCATAGCTTTTCCCCTTCACGCTTGGGACGCGATTCGGTAACTAGCACATGCACATCTTTGGCCTCACTGAGTGCTGCAAAAACTAAGGAGCTTGCAGAGTGCACCAACACACGCTTGCCTTTTATAATTTTGGCAGCCATTTTGGCGACGCGGGTACCATCCTCATCGAAATTACGTAGCCAGAGTGATACACTTTGCGAAATGTCGTCACTTTTATGCTCTTGCAAAAATGAGGCCAAATGGTAAAAAGGGGCCATATAGGGCTGTAGTTGTGCCAGCTTTGCTAGAGATTTATCCAATTCCTTTGGATTTTCGATACTCTCGATAGCTTCACAAGCCCTACGTACCAAAAAAGAGGCTCCGTGGATGTTATCTGCCGCGATTTCGTCGAATATCTCTTGCCAAGTCATTGTTGAGCCCTTTGGATTAATCTCTTCACGCTATTTCTATTTTATCCACTTTGGCTACACTTGCAGCAAAAAATAGGAGAGAATATGTCTGAATTAAAACGCTTCTTGCTCATCAACAAAATAGAAGGTATCTCCTATATTATCCTGCTCTTTGTGGCTATGCCTCTTAAATATTTGGCAGGCTTGGCAGTCGCTACAAAAGTGGCGGGGACACTCCATGGCGTGCTTTTTATACTCTTTTGCTACCAGCTAGCTAAACTCGCCAAAAAATCCTTCATCACGCGTCGTGAAAGCGTGCTCTATTTCGTACTTTCTTTGGTGCCTTTTGGGAGTTTTTATACGGAGCGACTCATCAAAAACCGTCTCGACGTGGAGCCCATCTCTATAAAAGATTTTTGATTTTGGCAAGATAGCTATACTTCATATCGAGTTCGAAGCTCTCGTTTGTAGGGTATTCATACCCAAAGACCTTTTTCCATAGTGAGTGGTCCTCCATACACATATAAAAAAAGACTTTGCCGTGCCAAGGTCGCAAAGATTCATACGCAAAACGAAAAAGCTCCTTTTTGATAGCGAGGGGATAGGAGAGCTTGCCTGCCGCATCAACAAGCGGCATCTGGAGTATCTTACTCTTCATAGCCCGCCGGCGCAGCTTTTTGATAACGGGCTTGATAAAGGTCAGCGTCCCGAGCGAAACAAGCGCCACGCGCTTGGGGTCGAACTCTTCTACTAGCCTTTGAAATATCGCGCCATACTCCTCTTTCCACCCTTTATAGTAAATCATAGGATGAAAATGAAATCCTACAAGCCTACCTTTGTCATGGATTTTTTTGGCTGCTGCAAGCCGTGCGTCGAGCGAAGCCGTGAGGCGCTCTTCTGCTTCGATGACGCTTTGTGGATTGAGACTCCATGTGGTTATGATATTGGGCGGATAGTTGTTTTCAAGCAGGTACGAAACATTGTCGCTTTTGGTCTTGAGCTCCAAGATGACGTTGGGATACTTTTTTGCAAAAGCGATGAGAGCATCCAGCACGCCGCCGCGATTGCCCCACATGAGGCTGTCGCTGCTTTGCCCCGTGCCGATATGGTAGATTTCGTTAGGGTCGATGGGAAGTGAGAGGAGTTTTTCGGTAAGATTGGTATTGAAGGTAATGGTATCTTCGTTATAGAAACTTTGTATCGAACAGTAACTGCAATCAAACCCGCAGCTTTCTACCATATCGAGTGTCCAAAGATTGCAGCATCTTGTTTTGGGACTAGCAACGGGGCACATCCCAAATCCAAGCTTCTTGTCGATTTCGGCGAAACGGATTTTGTGGGTTTTTTCTTTATCTATTTGGAAACCGTCGTAACTTTTTAGCTTGGTGCGTAGATTCTCGTAGAGTTTGCGTATATGCTGCAGCACTCTCTTTTTATCATCGCTTGCGGGCCACAGACTAGCGAGGCTCCCCTCGCCCCACATGGCAAGATCGACGCCGATGTCACAAAGTTCGCGAAGCTCTTGGTGCGAAAGACGCAGCTCATACGCTTTTTGGCGCAAAAACTCTTGCTCCGCCTCCGGCAAGGAGGAAAAATGGGTATTTTGGATTTTATCTTCAAAATCGTATATTTTCATCCGGGAAGCAAAATCCCTCGAATCATATAGTAAAACATCGCAGCAAGCACAGCTGCCGCAGGTACGGTGATGAGCCAAGCTGCCACGATCATTTTGAGCGCGCCGCGCTGCACTAGCTCATACTTTTTGAGGGCTTTGATGGCCTTTTTCTCGATTTTTGTAAGTTTGATCTCACCATGCTCGAGGCGTGCGATCACCTCTTTTTCCCGGTTGATCTTTTCTATCAAAGCTTTCACCAAGAAGGGATCCGCTTTTTTGGGATCGCCCAACGCTTCGAGGGCTCTTTCGTACTCGGCCAGCTTCTCTTTTTCACGCTCGAGATGTGCAGCTTCGAACTCTTTTTGCAGCTCCTCTTCGCTCTTTTTGCTGCGCTCTTCAAGACGCATCAAATATTCACGCAAAAACCCTACCCCGAAAACACCGCCTACGGCAATGTGCGTGGAGCTGACGGGAAGTCCCAGAGCAGAAGCTACGATAACTGTGATCGCGGCCGCCAATTCGATACAAAAGGCACGAATCTGATCGAGTTCGGTAATTTCGCTTCCCACTTTTTTGATAAGTTTAGGACCATACAGTGCAAGCCCCAGTGAAATACCCAAAGCTCCCACCATCATAACCCACAGCGGAATGGCCGCTTTTTTTCCAAACTCCCCGCTCATGATGGCATCGGTAATACCGGCGAGCGGTCCCACGGCGTTTGCTACGTCATTGGCTCCGTGTGCAAAACTAAGAAGCGCAGCTGAAAAGATGAGCGGGATAGTAAAGAGGGTGTTGATAGATTCTCGCTCGTTGGGAAGCTCAGCTGCTTTTTTAGCGATAACGGGCTTGACAATGAGATAGATGACTACGGCTATAAAAAATCCGATCACGACGGCTATAGGAAGGGGTACTTTGACGATATGCTTAAGCCCTTTGACGATAAGGTAGCTTCCAAAGGCCCAGCTCATAATAGCGATGTAGAGAGGGACCCACTTTTTGGCAGCTGCGATTTTGTTCTCTTGGAAGATGACGTTTTTCTTGATCACATACAAAAACCCTGCAGCGATGAGACCGCCAAGCACGGGAGAGATTACCCACGAAGCGGCAATCTTGCCCATAGTGCCCCAATTGACCATCCCAAAGCCTGCAGCCGCGATGCCTGCACCCATCACGCCGCCGACAATAGAGTGCGTGGTAGAAACGGGGGCTCCCATAGCGGTAGCGAGATTGAGCCAGATGGCACCCGCTAGCAGAGCCGCAAGCATTATCCAAATAAATACTTGCGTATTGGCTATCATAGATGGATCGATAATCCCTTTTCTGATGGTCCCTACAACATCGGCCCCCGCTATGAGAGCTCCGGCAGCTTCGAATATAGCCGCGATAATGATAGCACCCATAAGCGAGAGCGCTCCGCTACCCACTGCAGGACCCACGTTGTTTGCCACGTCGTTGGCACCGATGTTCATAGCCATATACCCACCGAAAATCGCCGCCACGATGAGGAGTGTACGATGCTCGATACCGCCGGCATAGACCGATGCGTACCACATCACGGCGATAATGAAGATGAGCGCGATGAGGACGCGTCCCGCATCTTTAAGGTCAAACTTTCTGGCGCGCTTGACTTCGGGATAGTATTTGAGTTCCAAGGCCGCTCCTTTTTTAGTGGTAGAACATATATATCGCTAAACGGTTACTTTTGTCTCTTTGCATCGAGGCGTATCTCGATCGATTTGGCGTGGGCTTCGAGCCCTTCGGTATGAGCGAGTATAGCCGCCGCTTCTCCGATATCTTGCATCGCCTGGCACGAAAATGCGATGATGGAGCTCTTTTTGAGAAAATGCTCGGTGCTCAGCGGACTGTAAAAGCGGGCCGTCCCGCCTGTCGGGAGGGTGTGGTTGGGCCCTGCAATGTAGTCGCCGATAGGCTCGGGAGTGTTTTCGCCTAGGAAAATGGCTCCCGCATGTTTAATTTTGGGCAAGAGCTCGAAAGGATTTTTAGTCACTATCTCCAGGTGCTCCGGTGCGATACGATTCATAATATCCACCGCTTCGCTCATGCATTCAGCCACGATGATGGCACCTCTATCGTGAATAGATTTAGATGCGATCTCTTTGCGTTTGAGAACCTTCAGGAAGCCTTCCACCTCTTTTACCGCCGCATCGGCCAGCTCTCTGCTAGTGGTCACGAGTATCGAACTGGCCATCTCATCATGCTCGGCCTGGCTGAGTAGATCGATAGCTACGTAGCGAGGATCGGCACTTTCGTCCGCTATGACGCCTATTTCACTGGGCCCTGCGATCATGTCGATATTGACCTCGCCATAGACCAATTTTTTGGCCGTAGCTACGAAGATATTGCCGGGGCCTGAGATGACGTCCACTTTGGGGATGGTCTCGGTGCCGTAGGCCATAGCGGCGATAGCACTGGCGCCGCCTACTTTATAGACCTTGTCGATGCCGCACAGATGGCAGGCCGCAAGGAGCAGCTCGTTTGGCTCGTTGTCGGGCGTGGGAGTGGTGACGACTATCTCTTCGACTCCTGCTACGAGAGCCGGGATGGCGTTCATAAGAAGGGAGCTAGGATATGCGGCTTTGCCTCCGGGAATGTAGAGTCCGGCTCTTTCTACCGGAGTCACCTTTTGCCCTAGTATCGTGCCGTTTTCCTCGAAGTCTATCCACGATTTTGGCAGTTGCTTTTTATGATAAGCTTCGATACGTTCATACGCCAGATGCAGGGCCGCTTTGAGCTTTTCGTCGAGTTTATCGTAGGCCGCTCGCATCAGTGCAGGATCGATACGAAGCTCCTCGCCGCTTTTTGGCTCCCAGCGATCGAATTTTGCTACATGGCGACACAGTGCCGCATCGCCTTCGGTGCGAATCTCTTGGATGATACCCTGCACAATGGGCGTCACCTCTTCCACATCCATCTGCGCCCGAGCCAAAATCTTTTCAAAAGCCTCTTTGAAATCGGCATCTTTGGTATAGAGCACTCTCATATGCGTCCTTGCGAAAGTTTTTTAGATTCTACCAAACTTTTGCTTGTATCTTGCTATCATAGTTGGATTGCCCATCAGGCCACCTTGATGGATGTAGAGCAGCGGCTTATCAGAAAGCTTGTCGGTGTTCAATAGGGTAAGAAAAGCGACAGGGTCGTAGAGAAGATCGAACGTTACGCCGGTGTTCTTCTTTAGCTCATGCCATATCGCATAGAGCTCACGATAGAGCCTGCCGAAACGAAATTTGCGAGGTGGCTCGAGTATCGTAGGATGTGACGAAACATCAGGCGAAAGCGCGAGGAATTGCTCTTGCAAATAGTTCGCATCACCTACACAAGGAACGGTATAGACTCTGTGGGGAGTATGCGCCAAAGCCTTAGACAAAAAAAGTGCCGTCGTACCCGTTCCTGAAGGAAGAAAAATATTGACTGCTTCAAGCTTGCAATCTTTGGCCCACTCTTCAATCTCTTTGGCCAAAAGCGCTATACCTATTTCCGCTTCGGCGCACCTGGCACCTTCCGGCACAAAAAGAGTGCCATCTTGATACAACGTCGCACTATGTAGATTTTTTGCTATCTGCCACTCTTGTTCTAGTCTTGCGATGTTTCGCAGCTCCATACCGTTTTCTAAAGCATACGCGAGGTTACCCTGAGGTGCCGCAAGTGTTTTTTGATCCAGTTTCGCATAGTAGCGAAAATGCCAACCTCGCTCTTTGGCGATGAAGCTCAGAGCCGCCATGGCATTGGAGTGCAGCGAACCGAAGGAGACAAGTGTATGGATATGTTTTGGGTAATCAAAAAGAAAGAAGAGTTTGCGCGCTTTGTTGCCGCCGATTACAGGATGGATGAGGTCATCACGCTTAAGGGAGAATTTTTGACCACGAAAAGTCAGTTCGTGCGTGGGAGAAGGGAGAGAAAGCCCCCTTACTCTTGAGCAGCCGCGCAATAAGGACACTTCTTGGCCGCTATCGGTATATTCATGGCACATTCAGGACAAGCCTTCGTAGTGGGTGCGGGAGCAGGTTCTTCTCTTTTGAGTTTATTATACGCTTTGATAAACATAAACATCACAAAGCCCAAAATCAAGAAATTGATGGCGTCGTTGATGAAAAGTCCGTACTTGATGGCAGGAGCTCCGGCTTTTTCCAATTCCGCGAGCGTGTGATACTCTTTTCCGTCGAGGGAGACGAAAAGCTGCGAAAAGTCGATCTTGCCAAGTAGCATACCGATGGGCGGCATGAGGATGTTGCTCACCAGCGATTTGACGAGGGTGGCGAAGGCGGCTCCGAAGATAAAACCTACGGCCATGTCGACCATGTTCCCTTTAATGAGGAACTTTTTGAACTCTTGAAACATAGCAACTCCTTTATCGATCTGCATATGCAGACCGATTATAGCCGCCTCGCGTCCTATTGTCGTGGCAAAATCAGTTGACGTTCAAACTTCTTAGATCCTCGTAGGCCTTGAGGACGCGCTCTTTCATGCTCTTTTCGCCCTCACGCAGCCATTTGCGCGGATCGTAGTACTTTTTGTTGGGTTTGTCTTCGCCTTCGGGGTTGCCTATCTGGCTCTGGAGATAGTCGTGATACTTTTC
>WGBB01000214.1 GCA_015494505.1 Nitratiruptor sp.
GCCCCGCCTTGCAGCCGGCAAGGTTGAACTCTTTTATCCCTTCGATAAAGGGCTCGATGAGCACCGCATCGTCAAACTCGAAAGCCACATCAAGCGCGTAGCTAAGCTCGCTTTCGTCGCGCACCACACTCACACCGATGCTGCTACCCAGTCGCATAGGTTTGATGATGATGGGATAGTCGAATTTCGGAGGTTCGATAGCATCTTTGCGAACCACTTGATAGGGAAGCACCTCCACACCGATATGCGATAGGTAGAGCTTGGTAAAGAGCTTGTTAAAGCTTATCACGCTTCCCTCTATTCTGGGACCGATATAAGGAATCGCAAAAAACTCCAAAAGAGAGGCCAACTTCCCATCTTCCCCGTCGCCTCCGTGGACGAGATTGATGGCGATATCGAACTCCACGCGCTTTTCTTTGAGCAGCCCCTTTTGATAAAAACCTCCTTTTTTAAGCTCTAGCTTTGGCATCTTTTTATATTCGCCGCTGCTAAAGAGTTTCGATTTGAGCTTCGCTTTGTCGATTAGGTAGAAATCGCGCGCACTATCGATAAAGATAAACTCCGCATCCACGAGCTCTTTGATAGCGATAGCGCTGACGATACTAATTTCGTGCTCGAAACTCACTCCACCGAAAATCACTGCGTACTTCATAGCCGTCCTTACAGTTTTTGGATGATTTTGAGGGCCTCTTTGACCAGACTCGCCGTATCGGTGGCCTCGCATTTGGCCAGAGCCTTTTGAATCTGCTCTTTTTTAAATCCCAAGCTCTCCAAAGCTTTGGCAGCCTGCTCCACGCTCGCATCCATCTGCGCCACCCCAGCAGAGCCCAGATCGAATTCACCCAATTCCACGAGGATGCGCTGCGCACTCTTGGGACCGATGCCGGGCACCTTTTTGAGCTTGGCTACGTTTTTTTGGCGCACCACCTCCACGAATTCATCGGGCTTGAAGGTCGAGCAGATAGCCAGAGCCACCTTGGGTCCCACGCCGTTGAGCTTGAGAAGCCTATCGAACATCCGCTTTTCATCCAGATGGTAAAAGCCATAAAGCGAATGGGCATCCTCGCGGATGATGAGGGTGGTATGGAGCCGCACATTGTCGGATCCTATAGCAGCACTGGTATTGAGAGAGACGAAGAGTTCGTAGATAATGCCGCCTACTTGCAGATGCACAAGCGTGGGCTCTTTTTTGACCACCTCACCGATGAGGCCTACAATCATCCTTTTCCTTTATACAAAGTGTGCAAATTGTACCATAAACGCTATAATTCGGCTATGGATTACAAAAGCAACAACCTCAAAAACGTCCTGCACGGCTTTTTCTTGGCTCTCGCTTTAGGCGTGGCGGAGCCTTCTACCACGCTGCCACTCATCATCCACCACTTCGCAAAAGATGTGGCGATTATCGGGTTTTTCACTTCACTCCTAAGAGGCGGTGCCATCGTGGTGCAGCTCTTTGCTGCCTTCTACGCCCAGAGCTTTCGCTTGGTAATGCCCTATCTGCGCCTGGTGTTTTTGGCCAGGTTTCTTAGCTGGCTTTCGATAGGTCTGGCCATCTACTTCATAGGCGATCGCGATCCACAGCTCACACTTATGATGATAGCGCTCTTTTTATTTCTCTTTAGCTTCTCGGCAGGCTTTGGGAGTATCTATTTCAACGAAATCTTGGCCAAGGTCTTCGACCAGACCAGCCGCGGCCGCTCTATGGCCAACCGCCAATTCTTCGCCGCCGTCGGATCGATCCTCAGCGGTATCGCGGCAGGCTACGTCCTCTCACACTACCCGGCACCGCAAAGCTATGCCTATCTCTTTATCCTCAGCGCCTTTTTGATGGCTTTCGGCCTCGTGGCGTTTTCTACGATTAAAGAGCCGCCCCGCGAAAAGGTGACCCAAAAAGAGAAGAGCTTTTGGGAATTCTTGCGCAATGCGTTCGGACTGCTTGCAAACGACAAGGCACTCCAAATCCAAATAGCGACGGTGCTTTTGAGCTACTCCTTTTTGTTTAGCTTCGCCTACGTCATCTTGCAGGCTAAAAACTACATCCACCTCACCGGCTGGCTGGTAGGGGGTTTCATTATTATCCAAATGAGCGGTGCGATGGCGGGAAACCTGGTCTGGAAACATTTGGCACCACACTATAAAAAGATTATGATTCTGAGCTATCTCCTCGCCATCGCAGCATTTGTTCTGCTTTTGATTTTGCACACAAAAATGAGCTTTATGGCGGCCTTTTTCCTCTTGGGTATGGCGATAGACGGCTTTCGCATCGCATCGATGAACCTGCTTTTTGCCATCGCTCCTGAAAATAAGCGCCCGGTCTACATCGCTCTTCAGAACAACCTCACCTCCATCGGCCTCTTTTTTGCCATCCCGGGAGGCTTCATCCTCAAATATTTCGGCTACGAGGTGCTCTATGGCTGGACCATCGCGATGCTGCTTCTTGGTCTCTTTTTTGCCAGACGCTTGAGAGTGTAATATAATTACGCAATGTTCAAAAAGATTTTTACCAACAGCTCAGGCATCCTCTTTAGCAGAATCTTAGGCTTCGTGCGTGACCTGCTCACAGCCAGCGTGCTGGGTGCCAGTACCTATAGCGACATCTTTTTCGTAGCCTTCAAACTCCCCAATCTCTTTCGCCGCATCTTCGCCGAAGGCGCATTTGTACAGAGCTTCTTGCCCAGCTACACCAAAACGCGCCATAAAAATCTCTTCGCCGCGGCAGTCTTTACGAGATTTTTCCTCATCATCGTAGCGCTCTCACTGCTTGTCACCCTCTTCGCTCCATTTTTTACCAAACTCATCGCCATCGGCTTCGACGCGCATCTGGTCACGCTCGCCGCACCCTACACTGCCATCAACTTCTACTATCTCGATTTCATCTTCGCCGTCACATTCTTAGCGGCACTCTTGCAGTACAAGGAGCACTTCGCCACCACAGCCTATGCCACGGCACTGCTCAATATCGCGCTCATCATTGCGCTTTTGCTTTGCAAAGATGCGGCCAAACAGCAGGTAGTGCTGGCACTGAGCATCGCGGTGCTGGTAGGCGGAGCGCTGCA
>WGBB01000215.1 GCA_015494505.1 Nitratiruptor sp.
ATTCGCGCACCCTTCGATGCCACGGTAGGCAAGAAGTTTGCCAATGTAGGCGATATCGCGATGCCCGGCCGCCCGCTTCTCAGCCTCATCGACGGCGCATCCAACTACCTGCTGGTGCGCGTACCGGCTCAGACCAAAGTCTACGGCCTCCTCTACAAAGGCAAACGCATCGCCCTGCGCGACACACGCTCTACATTTAACAGCTTGCGCGAGCTGCGCGCCGATGTGAACGACCCTGCCCTCGTTCCCGGCGAGCGCGCGGAAGTGGAGCTCATCACCTATGAGGGAGAGGGCACACTCTTGCCCCAAGACGCAATACTTAGTCGCGACGGCAAAAACTATGTCCTCATCGCCCAGGGTGACCACGCCGTGCCGCAAGAGGTGCATCTGGTAGCCTCCAGCGACAGCGGCGTGGTGATCGCAGAAAATCTTGACGGCAAACGGGTCGTGGTGGCAAAACCAGATATTTTGCTCAAACTGCTTTCAGGCATCAAACTCCGAGCCATAAAGGACTAAGCGATGTTTGAATACTTCTACAAACGTCCCTATCTGCTCTTCGCACTCATTGTGGGCTTTTTCGTGATGGGGATCATCGGCCTGAGGGCCCTACCCAAAAACCTCTTCCCCGATGCCAACCGCCCTCAGGTGGTGGTGATCACCTCCCTGCCCGGTGCCACGGCCGAAGTAATCGCCAATACCGTGAGCAAGCCCATCGAAGAGGAGATTAGCCGCATCAGCCTCGTACGTGACGTCTCCAGTGTCAACGTGGCCAACTTCTCTATCGTCAAGGCGGAGTTCGAGTATAAAAAAGGCCTCGAGCCTGCAGCCGTGGATGTGGCAAACGCTCTTTCCATCGCCAAAGGCAAACTCCCCAAAAACGCCAACCCCTCCATCTACACCGTGGGTGACTTCACACTGCCCGTGGAAGTGGTAGCGCTCAGTCCCAAAAACGACAAAATCAGCCTCGCAGAAATTCGCAAAATCGCAGATTCGCACATCAAGCCCTACCTCTTGGCAAATCCCCATATCGGCAACGTGGAAGTCTTCGGAGGCTACCAAAGCGCCATCAATATCGAAGTGGACCCCTACAAAGCCAAGAAGTACGGCATCAGCTTCGATAAACTCGCCCAAGCGCTCTTTGCACTCAATAAAGACATCCCTATCGGTTTTACCAAAAGTGACGAAGATTTCTACACCATCACCTACTACGGCGAAAAAGACAATATCGAAAAACTCAAAAATCTCTCTATCTTGCCAAACGTCAAGCTGAAAGACATCGCGAAAGTCAGCTGGAGCTACAAAAAACGCACCAGCGGGTATCTGGGTAACGGCAAGCAGGCTATCGCACTTTCTATCCAGCGCGCCCCCGGCGGCAGCGTCTTGGATGTGAGCGACGCGGCGCGCGCCGAAATCAAAAAACTTGCCAAACTCTACCCCAACATCGATTTTCAGATAGCCGACACCCAACGCGACCTTATAGAGACCGCCAACAAAAACATGCTCGAAGCCTTGCGCGACGCTATCGTCTATACCCTCTTGGTGCTGCTGCTCTTCTTGGGCAATTTCCGTGCCATCATCGCTGCCGGTATCTCCATTCCACTCGTCTTCTTCGGCACTATCGCCATTATATGGCTTAGCGGCGGAGAGCTCAACATCGTCATCTACACCGCCATCATCTTGGCGCTGGGGATGCTGGTCGACGATGCGGTGGTGGTGCTTGAAAACATCGAGCGCCACTTGGAGATGCACGAAAATATCCAAGATGCCATCATCCACGGCACCAAAGAAGTGCTTGGCCCCGTCTTTGCAGGAACTGCTGCGACCATCGCCATCATTTTCCCACTTATGTTCGTAGGCGACTTTCCGCAGCACATTTTCCGCCCGCTCATCTCTACGCTCATCATCGCTCTTTTGGTGAGCTACTTTCTCTCCATCACCTTCATCCCCAGACTCTCGGTCTGGCTCTATAGCAAGGGTGCCGGCAAGACAAAAATAGAAAAATGGTTCGAAAAGCTCTACCAAAACACCATCGGTCGCCTCGTAGGCCCCTATATCAGCGTGCTGCAGTTTTCCAACGGCAAACTCTGGCCGCTGCGCAGAATGCTGCTAACAGCTGCCGTGGTTCTTACACTGGTGCTCAGCCTCAAAAACGTCATGCCTCTCATCGGCAAGGACGTGATGCCGCCGATGGATACCGGTATCATCAAAGCGCAAGTGGCCTTCAGCGCCAACGAAACCGTCGATAGTGCCGAGAAGAAGCTGCAAAAATTCCTCACCTGGCTGCACGAGCAACCTTGGGTCAAAAGCAGCTCCGTGGCCTTCGGAAGCGAAGCCGGGGTGCTGAGCCTTGGTAGCGGCAATCTTCCTAGCGAAGCCACCATCACCATCAACGCCGTGGACCGCTTCCACCGCAAAAAGAGCATCTGGGAGCTCGAAAACGAGATTCGCGATCGCATAGCACAGCTGCCGGGTGTCAAGAAAGATGACGTCTTTGACTTTGGCGCCACGGCGCTCTCTACCATCAAAGCGCCTCTTGATGTTCGCATTAAGTCTGGCAACTACGAAGACCTCCCTGAAATGGCGCACAAGGTAGCCAAAGCGCTGCACAACGTCAAAGGCCTCACATCCATCAGCCAAAGCTGGGATAAAGATTTTACAGAGGTCTTCATCGATATCGACAAAAACAAGGCG
>WGBB01000216.1 GCA_015494505.1 Nitratiruptor sp.
AGCTCTCAAAGGCTACAAAGCAGGTACGAGAAACATTCACGGAATGGGTGCTTTGATGAAAGGTCAAGTAGCAAGCCTCAGCGATGCTGACATCGAAGCGCTCGCAGACTACATCTCTAAACTCAAGTAAGCTTCGGGGCCTTCGGCCCCATTAGACAAACCTCTGAACCCACTGCACGATTTGGGGTGCCGAAAGCGCTCCGGAGATTCTATCTAGCTCCTGACCGTGACGAAACGCTATCATCGTAGGAATCCCTCTAATGCCAAAAGGCGCCGCTAACTGTGGATACTCTTCGGTATTGAGCTTGGCAAAGCGTGCTTTGAGTGGAAAGTTGGCGGCAGCCGCTTCGAAATTGGGAGCCATCATACGGCACGGCCCACACCAAGGCGCCCAAAAATCGACAATGACGGGTATATCGTTTTTAGTGATCATCGCTTCGAAATTGGATGGGTTCAATTCCACGGGATGCGTATCCAAAAGATCGTACCCGCATTTTCCACATTTCGCTTTACTATAGTGCTCTTTTTTAGGAATTCTGTTGACACTGAGGCAGTTTGGGCAAACGACGTTGAGAGTCTCCATTTCCACTCCTTTTTTCTTTTGATTGTAGCCTAAGTGGTGCAAATTCTTCGCTACTTATGTTGCAGATATGGTATAGTTCGCCTATGAAACGTCTGCTGTTACTACTGCTGCCCATCGCACTTTTTCTCGTAGGCTACTTCGCAAACCGGCACGAGGCATCGCACGAAAAAACCAAAACTCACCAAAAACCCTCACAGCATACCTGGCACTGCGCTGCCGATGATGTGCGCTGCTTCGAAAAGTATGTAGTGCACGTCATCGACGAGGGCTCAGATATCTTCCACTACCCTAGCGGCCCCATGCCGCCTCATACCGTCTCGCATACCGAAGCTAAAAAGATAGCGGCCTTCATGGCCACCCTCCAAGGATTTCGCCCCACCCATCCCGAATGGGTCCAGGAAGGTCGCTACCTCTTTTACGGCAACTGCACGGGCTGCCACGGCCCTAACGGCAAAGGGCAAAAGGGCTACTTTCCCGATCTTACCAGACATCCTCTCGCTGGGCTGTAAAAGAAGCGCTGAGAGTTTTGCTATAATGGAAAAAATGGCAAGGATGCGCCATGGATTTTCTCAAAGATATCGATGCCCTCGCTCCCACTTCGCCCCTGCGTCCTTCACCGACCGTGAAAGTCCTCAAATATATCCGCAAAAAGCGGCGCCAGGCTCTCGAAAAATATAAAAAGAAACGGCGCAAAAAACGTAGCGGCGGCCATATCGATATTTATGTGTGATGTGCTATAATCTCAAGAAAAAAGGGATGCTATGGGAAAAGTTCTCATCATCGGTGCCGGCGGTGTGGGCCGTGTGGTAGCACACAAATGCGCACTCAATCCTGACACCTTCCAAGATATCACCCTTGCTAGCCGTACCCTCTCCAAATGTGAAGAGATCCGCCAAGAGATCCAAGACAAATGGAACCGCACCATCAACGTAGCCCGCGTGGATGCGGATAATGTCAACGAGCTTGTAGATCTGATCAACCTCGTCAAACCGGATGTGGTGATCAATGTAGCGCTTCCTTATCAAGACCTCACCATTATGGAAGCCTGTATGGAGACCAAGGTGGACTACCTCGATACGGCCAACTACGAGCATCCGGACACCGCGAAGTTCGAGTACAAGCAGCAGTGGGCGCTGGATGAACCTTTCAAAGAGCGCGGCATCATGGCGCTTTTGGGCAGCGGCTTCGATCCGGGGGTGACCAACGTCTTCGTAGCCTACGCCCAAAAGCACTACTTCGACGAGATTCACTACATCGATATTCTCGATTGCAACGCAGGCGATCACGGCTATCCCTTCGCCACCAACTTCAACCCAGAAATCAACATCCGCGAAGTCAACTCCAAAGGGCGCTACTGGGAGAACGGCAAATGGATAGAGACAGAGCCGATGGCAATCAAGATGGTCTGGGACTATCCCGAAATCGGCCCCAAAGATAGCTACCTGCTCTACCATGAAGAGGAAGAGTCCCTCGTCAAGCACATCAAAGGGCTCAAACGTATCCGCTTTTGGATGACCTTTAGCGAAAGCTACCTCACGCACCTGCGCGTCCTCGACAACGTGGGGATGACGCGCATCGACCCCATCGAAGTGGACGGCTGTAAGGTGGTGCCGCTGCATGTGCTCAAAGCCCTCCTGCCGGATCCTGCGAGCCTCGGAGCTCGCACCAAAGGAAAAACCAATATCGGCGTGGTCTGCGAAGGGATCAAGGACGGTAAACGCCGCAAAGTCTATATCTACAACATCTGCGACCACCAAGAGGCCTACAAGGAGGTCTTCAGCCAGTGTGTGAGCTACACCACGGGCGTGACTGCCATGATCGGAGCCAAGATGATGCTAGAGCGTAAATGGTACAAACCCGGCGTATGGAATATGGAGCAGTTCGACCCCGATCCTTTTATGGAAGAACTGGATCGCCAAGGCCTGCCATGGCACGTGCTGGAGATGGATCCCGATGAAACGAGGGAAGTGCGATGAAAAAGATAGCGATACTCGCAGCTTTCGCACTGCTGGCGCAAGCGGGATGGATGGATGCCATAGGGGATATGGCCAAACAGTATGGCAATGTCTCTGTGCAGAAAATCTCTAGCTCAAACAGCATCAGCAGCACCGAAGAGACAAGCGCCGTCAAGGATGCGTTGAAAGTCGGCATCGATGCGGCTATAAAGATGCTGGGCAAAAAAGACGGCTTTTATAAAAATCCCCTCGTGCGCATTCCCGTTCCCGACAACGTTAAGCCGGTAGCTTCAGCGCTGCGTAAAGTAGGAATGGGGAGTTATGTGGACAAATTTGAGCTCTCGATGAACAGAGCCGCAGAAGAGGCGATTCCGGAAACTTCGGCTATCCTTTATGATACTATCAAAGGTCTTAGCATCGAAGATGCCAAACGCCTCATCTTTAGCAATCGCGACGACGCTATCACCGAATATTTCAAACAAAAAACCGGCAAAAGGCTCCTTGCCAAAATCACTCCCATCATCAAAAAACATATGGAAAACGAACAGGTCACCCACTACTATCAGGTAATGATGCACTACTACAACAAAAGCGTCGGAGCCCTGGGCAATAGCGCACTGCTCAACACTGCTCTGGGGGCTTTTGGCAAGAGCGCACCCAAAAAGGTGACTGAAAAAGACCTCACCTCCTACGTGGCTAATCGCGCTTTGGATGGACTCTTTGCGATGATCGAAAAGCGTGAAAAGGCGATCCGCCACAATCCAGCCTATCGCACCACAAGGACGCTGCGTGACGTTTTCGCCACCTTGCAGTAAAGTAGAATCCATCCTCGATCAGATCCCCAGCCCCTGCTATGTGCTGGAAGAGGAGCTTTTGGAGTACAATCTCCAGCTACTCGATGCCATCCAGCAAAGAAGCGGCGCCAAAATCATCCTCGCCCTTAAGGGCTTTGCTATGTGGAGTACATTTGGTCTCGTGCGCCGCTATCTTCATGGCGCCACGGCCAGCGGGCTGTGGGAAGCCAAACTCGCTTTCGAGGAGCTTGGCCGCGAGGTGCATACCTACTCGCCCGCTTTTAAGGATGATGAGATCGATCTGGTTGCCAAAATGAGTGACCATATCGTTTTTAATTCTCTGCATCAATTGCACAGCTACAAGGAGCGCGTCAAACAGATCAACCCTTCCATCTCCATCGGCGTGCGCGTCAATCCCGAATTTAGCGCCGCACCCGTGGATCTCTACAACCCCTGTGCGCCCTATAGCCGCCTCGGCATCACGCGTGCCAATTTTACTTGGGATGATGCGATAGAGGGGCTGCACTTTCACGCGCTTTGCGAAGAGAGTGCCGAATCGCTGCAGCAAGTCCTGCAAGCTTTCGAAGAGAAGTTTGGCGAATTCATCCCTCGCTGTAAATGGATCAATTTCGGCGGCGGCCACCATATCACCAAAGAGGGCTACAACAAAGAGCTCCTCATCAAACTCATCAAAGATTTCAAAGCACGCTACGACGTAGAGGTCTACTTAGAGCCCGGCGAAGCGGTGGGATGGCGCACGGGTGTGCTGGTGGCTACGGTGGTGGATATCATCGATAACGGGATGAAGATAGCCATCCTCGACACTTCCGCCGAGACCCACATGCCGGATGTCCTAGCTATGCCCTATCGCCCAGAAGTGCGTAGAGCCGGTAAGCCGGGAGAAAAACCCTACACCTATCGCCTGGGCGGCAACAGCTGCCTCGCAGGCGACGTGATCGGAGACTATAGCTTCGATGCACCGCTTGAGCGCGGCCAGAAGCTGATTTTTGAGGATATGATCCACTACACCTTCGTCAAAAACACCACTTTCAACGGCATCCGGCTTCCTGCACTGGCGATTGTGCGAAAAAGCGGCAAGTTCGAGGTGATCAGAAGGTTTGATTATTGCGACTACAAGCACAGGCTCTCATGAAGATAGCGCTCCTTCTTTTCGCCATCTACATGGCCTTCGGACTCTATCTCTACCTTTTCCAAGAGCGCATCATCTTTCGTCCCGATCTCGCTCCCAAAAAGGTGGAGCTGCCACAAGGGGCGAAAGTAGTGATGCTGGGTGGCATCGAAGTGGGCAGCATCGACAAAAAGAGCCCCACTACCCTCTTCTACTTTGGCGGCAATGCCAACAACGCCTTGGAAGCGTTAGGTCTCTTTGCAGACCTTCCCTACAATGTCGTCGCATTCAACTACCCAGGCTACGGCCATTCTGCAGGCAAGCCGTCTCAAGAGGCAATCTTCGCTGCAGCTACGAAGGTCTACGAAAAGTTCAAAAACGTTCACAACATCCTCATAGGAAGGAGCTTGGGCACCGGCGTGGCGGCCTACATCGCCGCGCACTACCCGACCGACGGCCTCATCCTCATCACCCCCTACCACTCTATCACGCACTTGGCGAAACTGCGCTATCCCATCTATCCCGCTTCACTCCTGGTGCGCCACCCCTTCGCCACCTATCGCTACATCCAAAAGATAGACGCACCCACCTACATCATCGCGGCCGAGCAGGACGACACCACTCCGCCGGCGACGCTCAAAAAGCTCTTGCCATATATCAAAAACCTCAAAAAAGTCATCACTATCTCCGGCTCCACACATGCCGATATCTTGCAGCACGCAGCGACCAAGAAGGCGCTGGAGGCTATCCTAAAAGAGCTATCGCCTCCTTCATAAGCTCGATATGGTAGTTTTCTTGGTTATCGATATAACTAAAAAATCGGCTGAGTTCCTCATCTTTGATAGCGGCGGCAAGCTTCTTGCACTCCTCTTTGGCGGCCAACTCCTCTTCGATTCCCTTTTCGAGGAAGCTTCTTAGATCTTCGAACTTATAGACCTCTTTCATCACCGTGCGCGGC
>WGBB01000217.1 GCA_015494505.1 Nitratiruptor sp.
ATTAAACTCAGCGGCGGCCAGAAGCAGCGCATCGCCATCGCCAGGGCACTGTATGCAGACCCTGAGGTGCTCATCCTCGATGAAGCCACCAGCGCGCTCGATAATGAAACGGAAGCGAAGATTATGGAAGAGATATATCAAGTGGCACGAAATAAAACCCTCATCATCATCGCACATAGGCTCAGCACACTCGATGGATGTGAGACCATTGTGCGAGTAGAGGAAGGAAAGGTCGAGTATGTTTGACGTAGTTGTAGTAGGGGCGGGGCTGAGCGGTGCCGTGATGGCCAGGGAGTTTGCAGAATCGGGCAAAAGGGTACTCGTCATCGAAAAGCGCGGCCACATCGGCGGCAATTGCTATGACGAAAAAAACGAATACGGTATTTTGGTGCACCGATATGGGCCGCACCTGTTTCATACCGATAACAAAGAGGTGGTGGAGTACCTTTCTCGCTTTTGCGATTGGGAGCTCTATCAGCATAGAGTCTTGGCATCTATCGACGGAATGTTGGTGCCGTTGCCCTTTAGCTTCGCATCCATGCGCAAACTTTTTCCCCAAGCGCTTGCACGCAAACTCGAAGAGAAGCTCCTTGCTCGCTTTTCCTACGGCCAAAAGGTGCCTATCCTAAAACTCCGCGAGGCAGATGATACCGAGCTTCGCTTTTTGGCAGATTTCATATACGAAAAGGTTTTTTTGCACTATACCCTCAAGCAGTGGGGCATCACGCCCGAAGAGATCGATCCTGAAGTGACGGCACGTGTGCCCGTGCTGGTGGGTACGGATGAGCGCTACTTTACCGACCGTTACCAGATGGTGCCCAAAGAGGGATACACCAAAATGATCACCAAAATGCTGCATCATCTAAACATTGCTTTGATGCTACAAACCGATGCAAAAGAGATTTTGCGGCTAGTAGATGGCAAATTTCAACTCTTTGGCAAAGATTTTACGGGAGTGGTGGTCTACACGGGTGCCATCGATGCGCTCTTTGATTATCGCTTCGGCAAACTTGCGTATCGATCCCTCGATTTGGTTTTCGAGACTTTACAAACAGAGCGCTACCAAGAGGCAGCGACCGTCAACTACCCCAACGACTACGACTTCACGCGGATAACGGAGTTTAAACATATCCATAAAGTCGATTCGCCATTTACTACGATACTCAAAGAGTTTCCAAAACCGTGCGGCGAAAAAGATGAGCCTTTCTATCCCTTTTTTGATGAAACCAATAGAAAAATCTACGAAAAATATGCCGCGCTGGCCGAAACTTTCAAGAATCTCATTTTGGTAGGAAGACTTGCCGAATATCGCTACTACGATATGGACGATGCAGTGGCGAGGGCTTTGGAAGTTTTTAAAAAAGTATTTCAGCGATGATTGAAGAGCCAAAGATTGCTAACAAGCGTGAAGTTGCTAAAAGTATCGCTATAGCACTCATAATTCCGACATTCAATCAATATGAAATTACCAAAAAGACGATTGAGCTACTTAAAAACCAGACCATTACGTTTGATATCGTCGTAATCGACAATGCATCGCAGGACGATACATTTACACGACTGCAGCGAGATTTTTCGGATATAACTCTCCTTCAAGCTCAAAAAAACTACGGCGGTGCGGGAGGTTTGTATATAGGGCAAAAGTATGCATGCGAAAAGGGGTATGAGTATATTATCCTCAGTGACAATGATGCGATTCCTATTGACCAGGATTTAGTTGAAGAGCTGGTAAGACATTGTAATGCACATTCTATCGCTACTCCGAGAAATATCGCAGAAAACGAAAATCAAGATCTGATATTTCACTATGGGTGTTTTACCCGTAACGTCATTGAAATCGTAGGATTTATAGACTGGAAGCTGTTTTTATATGGAGATGATGTCGAATATGCAAATCGATTGAAAAGTTTTGGAATAGCAATAACAAGAGTAGATAAAAAGTATTACCATCCTATGAAGTATCATTTCGGTCCAAATAGAGCATACTTTGAGATTCGTAATGAACTTGAAAACGCTAAACGGTATCTATCGAGACGAAGACATTTGCATGAATTTTTGCTAACGCGCATTATTTTTTACAAACTTTTTGAGCCTACAAAATATAAAGTTCTCAAAGAAGCCGTGAAGAATTGGTTCATTCATAGATGGGACAACTCCTTTATCCAAAAGCGTTTCGATTTGGATGTACGCTATGAAAGAAAAAGTTTTGAAGAATTTGCCGCGATGCTCCAAGATAAAAAACTTGTCGTTACGCACAATAAAAGGATCGAAAAATTTTTGCATTCATTTCCACAAATTGAGTACAGCCTGTATAGCAGACAAGAACTATTCAATCCCAAAAGAGCTACGCTTTTACAAAATAGCTATATCAAAGCGACGCTTTTTTACGATGAGGTCTACTATTTTGTCGATATCGACGAAGAGGAGTCTGTCGTTTACTTCAAATTGCCGAAAATCGGTTTTTTTCATAAAATTGTGAAAGCTGCGACGGCATATATTGAGTATCTTTTTATTATCGCAAGGTTTTACTATGTTGCCAGATAGCTATTTTATCGACAATCTCCAAGAGTACATCCAAGAAAGCAATATACTCCCAAAAGCGAGCGATACCTGCATCATTATCCTCAACTTCAACAACAAAAAATACATACTCACTCTTGCGGAGTTGTTAGAAAACGTAGATTGCGACGTGGTTATCGTGGATAACCATTCAAACGACGGTAGCTATGAGGCTCTTAAAGAAAAGTATGCCGATAGATTCAATCTCATTAAAACAAAAGAGAACATGGGAGGTGCCGGCGGGTTTGGTTTGGGGATACAGTGGGTTATCGAGAGAGACTATCGCTACTGTTTCGTTAGCGAAGAGGATGCTTTGCCGCTCGAGGGAAGTGAGGATATATTCCAAGAGATGCTTAAACAAAGAGCGGACAACGCCTTTGTCGTAGCAAAATACTATGAGCTCGATACTACGTCGTTTAATCTTCATTACCATATATACCCCGTTGCTATTTTAAAGCAGGTAGGTACCCTTAACAAAGATCTCTTCTTTCGCGCAGACGACCAAGAGTGGGGTATGCGCATCAGAAAGTATGTCCAAAAAAGCGGTGTTGCCGTGCAGACCAAAGTGGTGGATAAGTACTACACTCACCCTCTCATCAAGCGGGGTTTCGGCCTTTTTGCCAACTATTTCGGAATGCGCAACGCCTTTTTCGTCTATCTCAAATACCCCAATCGCAATTTCGCAATAGACTATATGCAAAACTTCATAAAATATTGCTCCTATGCGGTTTTTACTCTCATGCATGATGCCAATAGCTACCCATTGAAGCAATTTTTCTATGCCTTCAAAGATTTTCTTTTCGATGACCTGTCCAAAAATAAAGAGCGTATCAAACAGTTTCAAGGCTACGCTCTCGAGCCTTCTACGTATACTTTGCAGACACTAACTTTCGATGCCTTTTACGAACGTTTTCGAAATTACAAACCTATAAGTGCCACCTTTTATAACAAGCATTTTGAAAAGTATAGTTTTAATTCTCGTGCCTCGCATGGAGTCATAGCGTCGAAGTTTAGCGGTGTTGCTAGGATAAAAGCGTTTTTGTACAGGCATATCGTTTTTGTAGAAGAGATAGATTTTATTCAAAAAACCGTCACGTTTTTCGAATATGAAAATAGTTCGCCGCTTACAACGAAAGCGATGGTTTTGGCTTCCGTATCTTTGTCTACTTTTTTCGCGACGCTCTTTTTGCCTGTCGTAGCGATGAAAAGACTGGAGATAATACGGTGAAAATCCTCTTTGTCATAGCTACCCTCGATAGCGGCGGTGCGGAGCGTGTGGTGACGCATCTGGCCAACTTCATGAGCCAAAGTCACGAGGTGGCTGTAGCTACATTTTGGAACGAAGAGCCTTTTTATCCCCTGGCAAAAGATGTAGACTACATCAGGCTCGATATCATGCGCCAAACGAGAGGCTTTTTCCAAAAGGCGCGCTACTTTGCCAAGCGGGTGCGAAGCGTGCGCAGACTTATCGAAGAGCAAAACCCCGATATCGTGATAAGCTTTTTGACAGAAACCAATATCATTACCACCGTAGCTGCCAAGCTTGCCAAAAAGCCGGTCATAATCTCCGAGCGTATCGCTCACGGATTTTTGCAGCTGCGCTATTTGCGAATTGCCAGAAGGCTCGTATACCCCTTGGCCGATGCGCTGGTGACACAGACCCAAGGAGACAGGCAAAACTACCCCTATCTTCGCAATGTTTTCGTCATCCCCAATCCTCTCGCGCTTCCTCACTGTCCCCAAACCAAGAGAGAAAAGATCGTTTTGGGAGTGGGGAGGCTCGAAGAGCAAAAAGGATTTGCCGACCTGATTCAAGCTTTTGTGCGGGCCAAACTTGCAGATTGGCGGCTGCATATCGCAGGAGAGGGAAGCCAAAAAGATGAGCTTGAAAAACTGATAGAGAGCCTGGGAGCTACAAACGTAGAGCTCATCGGCCGTCAAAAAGATATTTTCACATGGTATGCCAGAGCTTCCATTTTTGCTATGACGTCACGCTACGAAGGTTTTCCCAATGCACTACTCGAAGCGATGGCGTGTGGATGTGCATGCGTGAGCTACGACTGTCCCTACGGACCGGCGGAGCTTTTAGGAGATGATAGAGGGATTTTGGTGCCTTTGAGAGATGTAAAAGCTTTGGGCGAAGCGCTTGGAGGTTTGGCAAAGGATGCGAAACTGCGCGAAACTCTTGGCACAAAAGCGCAAAAGTATGCCATAGAGGAGTTTGCTATAGAAAAAATCGCCAAGAAGTGGGAAGAAGCGATTCAAAATGTCTTAGAGAGTAGCACATGTGTGGTATAGCGGGTTTTACGAAAAACGATCCTCAGACTTTGCAAAAGATGCTCTCATCCATCGCGCATCGGGGACCCGACGATAGCGGCAGCTTTTTTGATACGCAGCTGAGCCTGGGGCACGTACGGCTCTCGATCCTCGATCTCTCCGCTGCCGGGCATCAGCCGATGGAGTTTGAAAATCTGGTGCTTGTCTACAACGGCGAAGTCTACAACTTCCAAGAGATTCGCAAGGAGCTTGAAACGGAGGGCTACGGCTTTCATTCTGAAAGTGACAGCGAAGTGGTGCTTAAGGCGTGGCACCGCTGGGGTGAAGAGGCGTTGCAAAAGTTTCACGGGATGTTCGCCTTTGCGGTGTACGATACAAAAGCCAAGCGCCTCACGCTCTGCCGCGACCGGGTGGGTGTCAAACCGCTCTACTATATCGACAGACCCGATATCTTCGCCTTTGCCAGTGAGTTGCGCGCACTTATGACGCTCAGCCGTCGTACCGTCGATAGGCAAGCCTTGGCGCACTTCTTTACTTTGGGCTACATCACCGAAAATCTCTCCATCTTCGAGGATGTCAAAAAGCTCCCTCCCGCGCATATCCTGCGCTACGACATTGCTACCAAAAAGAGTGAAATAGTGCGCTACTGGAGCGTGGATGCACATTTTATGCCTTCGGCCAAGAGCGAAGCGGAGCTGATAGAGGAGCTAGAAGAGAGGCTCATTGCGGGCGTGAAGCTGCGTATGGTTTCTGACGCGCCTGTGGGAGTGTTTCTCAGCGGCGGGACCGATAGCTCGCTGGTGAGCGCCATCTTGCAAAAGCACTACGGCGATATACACACCTTCACTATAGGCTTCGCCGAGGCCAAGTATGACGAGTCTGGCTACGCGAAAGCGGTGGCCGAGCATCTTGGCACGCGCCATACACATCATATCCTCAGTGCTGCACAGGCCAAAGAGATTTTGCAAAACTTTGTAGATATCTATGACGAGCCTTTTGGCGATAGCAGCGGGATTCCGCCCTTTTTGGTCAGCCGTGTAGCCAGAGAGAGCGGCGTGAAGGTGGTGCTGAGCGCCGATGGCGGCGATG
>WGBB01000218.1 GCA_015494505.1 Nitratiruptor sp.
GTCCCACCACCTCTCCGCTGATGATGAAGTGGGCGTCGTAGCGTGGCAGCAGCGCTTTGGCTATGCGGATCATATTGGCGTGGCAGTCGATGCAGGGGTTGAAGTTTTTGCCGTAGCCGTATTTGGGATCGAAGAGAATCTCTTGGATAAACTGCTCTTTGATATCGACGATTTCTAGTTTCGCGCCGATTTTATCGGCGATCTCTTGGAGGTAGCGTTTTTTCTCTTCGCTGGCGCGTCCCCCAAAGCCGGTATCAAAATGCAAGCCTATCACCTCGATCCCCTGCTCGATCAAAAGCTTCATAGCGAGCAAGCTATCGAGCCCCCCGCTAAAGAGTGCCAATGCACGTATCTTATTCGACAACGATCTCTCCTTGACGTAGTTTGAGGATATTTTCTTTATATTTGCGAATCAAAAAGCTCTTCTCTTCGAAAGGAAGCTGCGATTTGGCCACCTGGCGCATCCTCTTTTCGTAGTATTTTATCAAAAAAGATAATAATTCTCGCGTCAGGGCCTCTTGGGGGATGGGGTGGATATCCTCGTCGAGAAGGATCGCGCGCAGCGCGGGATGGTCTGTGTTTCCTTCAAGAGCCAAGGAAAATTCGGCCTTGTGGTACAAAAAGTGCTCGGGCGAGATGATATCGAGCACGCTGTCGATGAGCTCGGGGTGCAAGAGGATCGTCTTGATGACGCTGAGCTCCTTGGTGTCTTTGGTCTCTAACTGCGCAGGAGTTTGGGGAGCGCTTTTGTGGTGCAGATAGATTTTCGATGGCAGGATGCCCAAGAGGGCCGCTAAGAAGTTTTTATACTCTTCGGCCACGAGTTCGGGGAGCGTGCGCAGATAGGCGATACCTTCGTAGAGTGCCTTTTGCTTCTCTTTCGGGTTGGCAAGGTCGTGGCTTTTGACGATAGTTTCGAGGATGAATTCCGCAAAAAGGCGCGGCTGGGCAAAGAGTGCGCGCAGCTCTTCGATTTTGCCGGCTTTGACCATATCGGCTGGATCCTGACCGGCAGGGAAGATCACCACGCCTCCTTCGATATCGTGGCTGCTGAGCAGCTTGCTGGCTTTCATCGCTGCGGCGATGCCGGCCTTGTCGCCGTCATAGGCCAAAATCACTTGCGGCTCACCCCGGCGAATGAGGGGCAGGTGCGCAGCCGTCAGTGCCGTTCCCAGCGTAGCCACTGCCGTGGCGAAACCGGCTTGATGGAGCATCACCACATCGAGATACCCCTCGCACACGATCATCTGCTTTTGGCGAAAGATCGCATCCTTGGCGATGTGGTAGCCGTAGAGGATCTTGGATTTGTGGAAGAGCTTGGTTTCCGGGGAGTTGAGATACTTGGCGGGATGGCCTGTAATAGTGCGGCCGCCGAAACCTACGATCGCGCCTTTGGGCGAGTAGATGGGGAAGGTGATGCGCTCTATCATTCTGGCATATACACGCTCTCCCTCTTGGGCCAAGATGCCGGCTGCCAGTGCGTCCTTGGGGTTGACCAGATGCGAGCGCAAGAAATCGAGCTGACTTTTCGAATCGGGTGCGTAGCCAAGTTCGAACTTTTCGATGCTGGCATCACTTACACCCCGCTCTTTGAGATAATGAAGCGCATTTTGGTGGGTAAAGAGGTTTTTCTTGTAGTACTCGTTGATAAGCTCCAGCGCCTTAAAAAGCGGTGCTAAGTCGCTTTGGCCCTTGTCGTAGCGGAGCGTAAAGTTGTACATCGAAGCTAATTTCTCCACGGCTTCGGGGTAGCTGAGTTTTTCGTACTCCATCACGAACTTGATAGCATCACCCCCGGCACCACAGCCAAAACAGTGAAAAATCTGCTTGGAGGGACTCACTACGAAACTGGGGGTGTCCTCATCGTGAAAGGGGCACAGCGCCTTGTAGTTGCTGCCCGCTTTTTTGAGTTCGATGTAGTTGCCTATGACATCGACGATATCGACGACGTTTTTGAGTTGTTCGATGGAGCTTTTATCTATCATTGCGCTATTATAGTATA
>WGBB01000219.1 GCA_015494505.1 Nitratiruptor sp.
ACACTATTCTCTCATTCCTCTTCCAGCACAAAATTCTCTCATTATCAAAACCAAAAAAGATATACTCGATCAAATAGGAGAAATCATATATAGCATCGACTCTGACTCTCCTCAAGTGCTCATAGAAGCGGAAGTTTTCGAATATGACAATACTATCGGTAGGAAAATTGGTTCGGCATTAGAGTACTCTAAAGAAAACGGTAATTTCATCAATGCAGTAAAACTATTTTTCGATGAAGGGGTCTCTGATGCACTACCTCAAATTGTAAACACTCTTTCCGACGAAGAAAAAAAGCTCAAGCTGCTCTCCACACTTGCCATACAGGACAAAAATGGTGGCGTCAAAATTTTGGCAGAGCCAAGACTCGTCCTAAAACCCGGCAAAGAGGCTACTCTCAGACTCAATACTGAAAAATATGTCATCGTCACTAGCTATAACGATGCAACTCTTAAAAAAATACAAACAGGAATTATCTTTACCATTACGCCTACTATTTTGAGCAAATCGACGATCATGCTAAAACTCCACCTTGAACAAAGTGAATTTATACCATCGAATGAAGATAAAATCGTTCAGTCCACAAACAAAAACGTGATCGATACATCTGTTGTGGTGAATGATGGCGAACTCATCTCAATCGGTGGGATATATTTGACAAAATCTTCACGTTTCGAATCTGGCTTTCCTATCATACACAAAACACCTATTATAGGAAACCTCTTCGGATCTAAAAGTTACGATTCGAGAAGAACGATGATCGAATTCATGATAAAACCCACTATAAAAGAACTTTACTCGAAACTTAGGAAGTACAAGCACTCAATATATAAAAAATTTTATGAATAAAGGGGTGGGAGGGCTACCACCCCCGAATACGCATATGGCAGCTGTTGCACTGGCGGATGATCTGGGTGTGATCGTTGATCACGTCATCCATATTGCCGGCAGCGAAGGACTCCTTGGCGTCTCTGGCGTACATATCGATGAGACGCGCAGTCTTTTGGGCGAATTTGTAGGCATATTTTTGTTTTTCGGGCAAGAAGTGCTTGACGTCCACTTTTTCTAAGACTTTGACGTTTTTCAAAATCCTATCTGCACCGTCATCGATGCACTCTTTACAGTTGTAAAGTATCCCTTTTTGCATCAGCTCCAAGGCCGCAGCGAACTTTTGCATCTCGATCTGCAGCTTTGTGCGATGCTGTTTGTCTGCCGCGCAGAGTGTAGATGCGAGGGCAAACACCAGTAGCGATAGGGCAAATCTTCTCATCCTCCATCCTATTTTGGATTGATTTTGACGGTTTTTGTAAAAGTTTGTCCCCTGTTATCGGTCCATACCGCTTTGACGGTACCGGGACCTTCGATTTTGAGGGGAAACTTCACCTTCGGGTTGGGACTCGAACTCACTTCGAACGCGAAGTTGCACACCTTCTTGTCGTTGTAGTAGATATCGAGGGTCTCGACGAAAAAACGGGGCTTAAGTTGGCCTGAGTGCTTGTCTTTTTGAAACCCTGTATCCATCGGGTGGATGGTGATAGCTTGGAAAATCACCACGTCACCCGTTTTATAGTCATCTCGCAGCGGCTTGATAACGCCACGCCTCCATACAAATTTCATCCTCTCTCCTTATCCACACCCGCCGAGGGCGACTTTGACTTTTTTGCGCTTTTCAAACACCACATCGTCGTTGGTGCGCGCTACCACGACCACCTCCTGGGTGCCGCCGAGCTTGACGTTGACGTAGAGATATGCCTTGCCGTTGGCCGGTGTGTAGTTTGCCGTGACGGCCAGATTGACCTTGTTTTTGGTGGGCATCACCACGATCTGCTTGATATATTTCTCCTTCGTCATAGGATAGTCTATCTCCACCTCCACGGGCACAACGAGGCCGTTTTCGGGAGCGTCCGGGATGTTGAGCTTCATTTCCTTGGCGTTTTTGACCACCTTCTTGGCTCCCTTGGTAGCCTCGCTATAGGCCTCCTCGAAGGAGATCTCTATCGCTTCGTTGTCTTCGTCGTCATCCTCCGCTCGCAGCGGTACATTGACGAAGAGCGAAGCCGCAAGAGCGAAACTTGTGTACTGTAAAAACTCACGTCTTTTCATCTGCATCCTTAATACTGGATTATCTCTTTACTATACTCTTTAAGCGGTACGGTCTTGGCGCTGATTTTGACAAGCTTCTTGGCTTTGCGGATATTGCCGTAAAAATCTTTGAGCTCCGGTTTGAAGCTGCGAAAATAGTCGTGAAACTTGTCGGCACCCAGCACTGCACTCGCCCAGATGTGATCATTCTTGTCCACTTCGAGCACGATCGATGCCAAAGGCTGGGGTGCAGGACCCGCCAATACCTTTGCACCCGCTTTAGGGTCATAGGCACTCATATGGGACGAACAGACGATAACTCCCCCTTCTTTGTATGCCATAGTCTTGCCGCCCTTAGGCACGTAGGCTATGAAGCTGTCGTTGGGTGTAGGGTGCGTGAGCTGATGGGGACAGATGGCACTGTAGGCTACCAGGTCCTTCTCTTTGCCCACGCCCCCTTTCCAGACATATTCCGTGCCGTCTTCTGCCGTCAGTTTCACCTCTTTGAGCGTCGAGGTGTCCGTGCGCAGCAAGAAGCAGGGCGTGCTTGCATGCGGGTACATAAAGAGATAGGGCGTCTCTTTTTTGAGTGCGCTATATTTGATAGGATTGCCGCTCGCATCCACAAGCTGCACCTTCTCATATGCGCGAAAGAGCTCGCCCGTCTGCGCATAGAGCACTCCGCGCACCAGTGCCGGCGAGACGGCTACGAGCAGCGCAGAAGTGCCGATGACTTTGAAAAATCCTCTCCTATCCATCGCTTTCCTTGCAAAATGATATAATTTTTATCCCCACTCATCATGTAGGCCCGTTCGGGTCTACATGAACATATCGCGATACATTCCTTTGGCCCATTCGAAGAGCAGTTTACCGTTTTGGACACCTGTCTTGCCGTCCCATTTTTCGTTGGTTGCGGCATTGTGGAATCCGAAGGCTTTCTTCTTCTCGTTGTACTTGTACTCGGCATTGACCGAAATGGCGCGCACCGGATCGCCGGAAACTGCAGAGTAACAAACCGTAAGCGGTGATTTCCACTTGGGCTCTTTGCCTTTGAGGCGCTGTGCAATCATGCTGGCAACGATATGCCCTTCGGTATTTGCCGTGTTGCCCGATTTGCTAAATCCCATGGGTCGCACGTCGCCTGCGCAGTAGATATTTGGATCCGCTTTTGTTTGATATGTAAACGGATCGATATCTGCTTCGAGTCTATTGAAGACGCTATCTTTTGCCACACCTGCGATTTCGAGGATCTTGCCACCGCGTACACGTGGATAGAGTGCGGCATCTGCAAATTTGATCTCCTCACCGAGCTCCGTTTCAAGGCGTTTTTTACCAAGGTCGATTTTAGTGATTTTGGTGCCGGGCAGATATTCGATATATCCTTTATAAAGTTTTTCGAAAGCGGAGTGGAAACCATCCTTTTTGATAGTGATATCCGGATTTTCATCGAGTAATACCACTTTGCCGGGAATCTGCTCTTTTTTCATATACCATGCGATAAGGCACGCTCTTTCATAGGGTGCCGGCAAACAGCGGTAGTTTCCTCCGGGGACCGTGAGGACAAAATTGCCGCCTTCAAAATCTTGGACCTTGTTGCGTATCGTCATATGCTCGCTTCCTGGCACAAATCCCGCAGGATACTCTTGGCGCAGTCTGGTTTCAAGCTCCACATCACCCTTCGTCCAGCGGCTGTAGTCGTAGTCAATACCGGGAGAAAGCACGAGGATGTCATATTTGACTGCACCTTCGTTGGTAAAGACCATTTTGCTGTCACGATCCACATCGTGCACCATGGCATTGAGGAAGGTGTAGTTGTTGTTGCGTGCCGCTTGCAGATAGTCGTGGGTCAAAAATTCGAGGTCTACGAGTCCCACGAGCCAGAGGTTGCTCACCGGACAGCTCATAAAAGAAGCTCTGCGCTCGATCAGCACCACATCGGCATTGGGTGCGTAACGCTTGACATACTTGGCGATGGAAAGCCCTGACCAGCCACCGCCGACCACCACGACTCTGGGGCCCTTGGCTTTTGGCAGTGGCGCCATACGGAGCCCTGCGTGGGCTGCTCCTTTTGGTGTCGTGGATGCATAGGATGACGTGCATCCGCTCAGCGCTGCTCCTGCAGCTGCTACTCCCCCAAGTTTCAGTAGGTCTCTTCTTGATAGTGCCATTGCACATCCTTTCTGTTCAATTTTGGGGCGAAATTCCAAATTGAACATCGCTCAATGCAAATGATAAAGTCAATCAACTTAATTTATTATTAAATTTTCTTATATCTAAGTAATGAATATAATAACTCATGTTTATAATAAGAAGAATTTATTTCATTAATAACTTTAATTGAGTAAATGAAAATCAGTCTCATTATTGCCTATTTTCGGTAGCTTTGACGTTATTGAATGGAACCTGAGATTGAGAAGATTGGGGGAAAATGGGAGAGATTTTTGTGTGGAGTTTCGCCCAAAAGGGCGAAAGGATTATTTGGACTCTTTGTAGCAAAACCACCAGTCGAAACACTCGTACTCTTGTGTGCGCTTCTTGGCTGTTTCGCAATCTGTGGCAGGTGGGATGATGACTTTATCACCGATGAGCTCGTTTTCGGGCCAGTTGGCCGGAGTGGCCACGCCTTCTGCGTCACTCTTTTGCAAAGCTTTGACTGCACGTACGATCTCATCGATATTGCGTCCAATCTCTTGTGGATAGTACAGAATCGTGCGCACGACACCTTCAGGGTCGATGATAAAGACCGCTCGCACGGTGTTGGTACCTTTGTTTGGATGCACCATACCGATCTGCGCCGCCAATGTATCGGTGGCAGCGATGATAGGAAATTCGATATCCACATCGAATTTTTCCTTGATCCACTCTACCCATTTGATATGGCTAAAGACCTGGTCGATAGAAAGACCTATAAGCTGCGTATTGATCGCATCGAACTGCTCTTTATGCTTTTGAAAGCTGACAAACTCCGTGGTACAAACAGGTGTGAAGTCTGCCGGATGGCTAAAAAGCACCGTCCATTTGCCTTTAAGGTCGTCCGGCAATTTCATAGGTCCGTGTGTCGTTTGGACTTCCAATGTAGGAAATTTATCTCCCAAAAGCGGCATTCCCATAGCACCCTCCTTTTTCTTCGGTGTTACTGTTTTTATAATCTCTTCCACTACCTCTTCGAGACTCTTTTTCTCCACTTTTGCTCTGGCTTTGAGCTCTTCGATGCTCTCACCTACCAGTGCGACTACCTTCTTGACTACATCTGCTTGCGAGTCGATGATCTCTTGGAGCTTTTCGTTGATTCCCATGGCACCCTCCTTTGTTGGGCTTTGGGATAGTATAGCCTTTTTGGCTCAAAAAGTGTGCTACTTAAGTAGCACACCCACTCTTAGCCGTTGAGAGCCTCCACGGCTTCGAGCATCTTGAGGCCAGCTTCGTTGACGCTGTTGCGCCCCAGGTACTTCGCTTCGCGCGCTGCCACGTAGGCCTTTTCGAAGCTCTCTTTGGATAGGCCGCTGCGTTTGATGGCCTCTTTGATGTTTTCGGGCAGGATGCGCACTTTTTGCTCTTTGACATACATGCTGCCGGTCTCTGCGATCGCTTTGACCACGCGGTAGATGGTAGGATTGATAGGTGCGCCAAAACCCTCCGGCACGCCGCTCATCGCCTCGTCCATCATGCGACCATACTCGGTTTCTACGATATGTCCGTCAGGCAAAATCTCGATGAAGCCTTTGGCTTCGAGCTTGTCGAGAGCTTCCATGCGGCGTGTGCGCTCTTCGTCGCTCAGGCTCTCATCCAGCACCTCTTCGCATGCAATCCCACGGTCTGGAATGATTTTGAAAATATCCATCTCATAGCGCGTCATAAAGGGCAGCTTTTGGCCGTTTGCCAACTCTTCATAGAGCAGTCCCGATTTACTGGGCTCATAGGTGCCAAGTATTCTCTCTTTACGCGCTTCAAGCACCCACTCGCGATTGGGCGAGCTAAAGATTTTGTTGCTGATAGTGAGAGTTTTCACACTCCATGAGTGGATAGCACGCTCATCGGCTTGGTCTTCGATGACACGCTGTCCCGCATCGGTGACGTAGTAAACCGCGCGTCCTTTGCTATCCACGCCCTCTTTTATGAGCCCGAAGGCTTCGAGGCTGTAGAGATATTCGCGCAGATCGAAGTTTTCCTCAAACCACTTGACCATATCCTTGGCTTCGCCGAACTTCTTGGCGATCTCTTGTTTTTTGGCCGGCATCTCGTCGAGTCTGCGGCCATACTTTTCGATGATTTTTTTGTATTCGCGCACTTTGCGATCGACAAGCTCTTTTTTGATCTCCTCGAAATTGGCCGTCTCTTCGGGGTTGGAGGTGTATTTCTCTTCCCAGATTTTTTGGATAGTCTTGAGAGTTTCAACTTCTTCTTTTTCTATCGCGAAGGATCTCAGCTCTCTTTCGGTTTTATC
>WGBB01000220.1 GCA_015494505.1 Nitratiruptor sp.
ATGTATCCCCATCCCATCAATCCCCAAAAAACGGGCGCCATCAAAACAGGCGAAATCGGCATCGTCGTAATGGGGCTCAAGAATATCGGCGACGTGCAGGTGGGTGATACCATCACCGATGCGGCTAATCCCACACCGGAGCCTATAGAGGGCTTCGAAGAGGCCAAGCCTTTCGTCTTCGCTGGTCTTTATCCCATCGACACAGACAAATTCGAAGACCTGCGCGAGGCTCTTGATAAGCTCAAGCTCAACGATGCCGCTATCACCTATGAGCCCGAAACCTCCGCTGCGCTCGGTTTTGGCTTTCGTGTGGGATTTTTGGGACTTTTGCATATGGAAGTGGTGAAGGAGCGCTTGGAGCGTGAATTTGGCCTCGATCTCATCGCCACGGCTCCGACAGTCACCTATAAAGTCAAAAAGACCGACGGCACCGAGGTTCAGATCCAAAACCCCAGCGAACTGCCGCCACCCCAAGAGATCGACACGATCTATGAGCCTTATGTCAAAGCCACCATCATCACGCCCAGCGAATTTTTGGGAAACGTGCTGAATCTCCTCAGCGAAAAGCGGGGCATCCAAAAGAAGATGGACTACATCACCGAAGATCGCGTGATGCTCGAATATGAGATTCCCATGAATGAGATCGTGATGGATTTTTACGACAAGCTCAAGACCGTCACCAAAGGGTATGCCAGCTTCGATTACGAGCCAAGCGGCTACAAAGAGGGGGACCTTGTCAAACTCGATATCCGTGTAGCCGGCGAGGTGGTGGATGCGCTCTCTATCATCGTGCCGCGCGACAGGGCGCAGTACAAAGGTAGAGAGCTTGTCAAAAAGATGAAAGAGCTGGTCCCCAGACAGCTTTTCGAAGTAGCGATACAGGCAAGTATCGGCAATAAAATCATTGCACGCGAGACCGTCAGCGCCATGCGCAAAAACGTTACAGCCAAGTGCTACGGCGGGGATATCACGAGAAAGCGCAAGCTTTTGGAGAAACAAAAGGCCGGCAAAAAGCGCATGAAAGCCATCGGTAAGGTGCATCTGCCCCAAGAAGCGTTTCTGAGCGTGCTTAAAATCGACTGATGCGCTGCCTGGTGTGCCGGCGCCTCTCGTGGCGCTACATCTGCCCTGAGTGCCAGGTCGAATATCTGCGACCCTCTGTGCATAAACGCACACTTTTGCCGGGTTTTGATGTGGTGAGCTTCTATGCCTTCGATGAAATCGAAGAGCTCCTCAAGGCCAAATATAGTCTTTTTGGCAACTTCATCTACAAAACGATAGCGAAAAACTCCCTCACACTCTTTGCACAAAATTTTGAATCGCAGGCTTTTGTCGTTCCCATTGATGCCAGACTCAATGCAATGGGTTTTTCCCACACGGCCGTGCTCGCTCGCACGATGCGCACCAAATATCTCAAACCGCGCTACGATGCACTCTATGCTTCCAATGACGTCAGCTACGCCGGCAAGAGTCTCGCTTTTCGCCTGGCTCATCCCAGGGGTTTTCGCTACACGGGTCCTACTGGTGATGTGATTTTGGTGGACGATGTAGTTACCACCGGCACGACGCTCAAAGAGGCCTACGCGGCCGTGCGCCGCGCAGGGGCCAATCCTTTGTTTGCTCTCGTACTCGCCGATGCCGATAGGTAGTTATTTGGAGATGCCGAGGATATAGTAGGTCTCTTTATTGGGCACTTTTTGGAGTGCCACGTTGTACTTGTCGGCCCATTTGAAAATCTCCTCTTTTGCAAGCTCCACTTTGGCAGGCTCCTCCGTTTCTATCTTGATTTTGAGATAGGGCTTGGAGTTGGAGATAGCTACATAGCCGCCGTAAGATTTGAGATGGTCGCTTAGAGCTACCACGTGGCGTTTAATCTGCTCAAAGCCCGGAGTGTTTTCTTCTACGGTTTGTAGCTGCGCGATGATGCGCTCGTCAGGATGGTAGCCTAGTTGTGTCAGAAGCCCTTCACTCGGTATATGCATACGCTCTCCTGTTATTACTTTTTCATATAATACAAAAATCTCTTTGAAAGATTTCTAAGTTTGGGTATAATAACGCTGCTGCTACGCGGACGTGGCGGAATTGGTAGACGCGCCAGATTCAGGATCTGGTGGGAGCGATCCCGTGGAGGTTCGAGTCCTCTCGTCCGCACCA
>WGBB01000221.1 GCA_015494505.1 Nitratiruptor sp.
ATGGCACCGAACCTCAGAGAGTATGATGACAATATTATTAAACATGTTCTTGAACATGGTAAACGAGGTATCATCGGTCACATGCCATCATTTAAAGGTAGACTCACTCCTGTCCAAGAAAAAGCTGTAGCTACCTATATCCGTTCATTGAGCGAAGGAGCGTAAGATGGAAAATAGAAGCATTTGGGCACTGCATGGCCTTACAGGATATTTTATAGCAGTTGCGTTGCTACTTAGTATCCTGGCGTTTCTCTCAACCGCCGCTATCAAAACGCAGGTAGCGACTGCACAGCAAAACTATGAAGTGAAAGATCCATTGGGTATCAAGAAGTTTGGCCCTGATCTTTCCAACGAAACGCACATCATCGTCCATGGCACTCCTGTGGGTGGCGATGTGAAACATAAATATAAATTCGTAAAATAAGGGGGCTGTCATGGTAGATAAGTTCGAAGCGATTATCGGTTGGATGCTCCTTGGTATGGCAGCACTTTCTCTCTGGGCAGTAGCGACTCCTTTTCACGCATACGTCGGTTAATGCCTCTTTCTTCGATTAAAAGGGCTTTCGCCCTTTTGATCTTACCACTCATTGCTCTAGCCTCACAAAATTTTGTCATAAAAAACGATAACCTACTGCCCAAAAAGACTGTCGACAAAATTAATGAAATAGGCAATGAACTCTATAAAAAGAGCGGTGTCGGTGTCTATGTAGCCGTCGTAGAAGAGATGGACACTAAACGTATTAGACCTTTCGAAGAGCGTCTTGCTAGCTCTTTGCAATCACCTTACATTCTTTTGACCCTCGTTCGTAAAGCGCAGAAGGTGGATATAGTCGCTTCACCGGATGCTCAAAATCTCATACGAAAAGATGAGATTCTCAGCCCTCTTCCTTGGAAGGGAAGCATTATTCCATTGCTCACAGCCCACTTTAAAGATAAAAAAGCAGCGATAGAGGCTGCTATTCTCAACGGGTATGCTGAAATAGCAGAGGAGGTAGCAGATGCTAAGGGTGTAAAACTTAAATCTGCCCTTGGTAATGTAAATAGAGATATATACTATTGGTTGCGTATACTTTTTTACTCTATACTTGCATTGATACTATTCAATTATATCTACAGGAGATTCGTAAAAAAATGAGTGAACGCAACTATTGGCCCCATTTTATTATAGGTCTGGTCTTTTTCGCTATTGCGCTGGGCGTGTGGACTGTCAAAAATGCTATCGACAATCCCGTGGAACTGGACAATACTTATATGATGCCCTATCAAAAGGTGGACGAGGAGATTTATGATCTGCAAAAGATGAAGAAGGAGTTCCAAAAACGCTACGATCTTCAAGTGCTTACGAAAAAGCTTGAATATCCCGAAGCTACGCTTCGATTTGTCATCAAAGACAAAGCGGGACATCCTGTATCCGGTGCAAAAGTGCTCGTGCTTTTTACACGCCCCGATACCACGAAGTATGACATAAAAAAAGAGGCATCCTATCACGACGGCGTCTATGAAGTGCATGCGAAGCTACCGCTTCAAGGACGTTGGGACGTGGTGCTGAAGGTTCAGATGGACAAGTTGACTGTCTTTGACAAGTACAAGATGTCGACCCTCCGCGAGATGCTCAAAAAAGCTTAAAAATAACTAAAATTAAGCTAAATATTAGGAAAAGGTGAGTACAATCACTCTCATCAAAACTGGTAAAGGGTTGTTAGGATGAAATTCACTAAAATGGTAAAACCGAACGAGGTGGAGCGAAAGTGGCACCTCATCGACGCAGAAGGCAAAACTTTCGGTCGTCTCATCACTGAAATAGCGACGCTGCTTCGCGGTAAACATAAACCAAACTTCACTCCCCATGTCGATTGCGGTGATTACGTAGTCGTGATCAACGCATCCAAAGTGAAAGTAACCGGCAACAAAGAGAACAAAGAGTATCATCGACATACAGGATACTTCGGTGGCGTCAAAAGCGAAAAGCTCGCCGAACTGCGCGACAAAAACCCTGAAAAACTTTTCAAGCTCGCTACGCGCGGTATGCTTCCCAAAACGAAACTGGGCCGCCAAATGCTCAAAAAACTCAAAGTCTATCCGGGAAGCGAACATCCTCATACAGCACAGATAAAGGGAAACTAAGATGAGTAGAGTATACGCAACAGGCAAAAGAAAGACCGCTGTCGCAAAAGTATGGATGACAAAGGGAAGCGGTAAAATCATCGTTAACGGCATGAGTCTCGATGAGTGGCTAGGAGGTCACGAAGCGCTGAAGCTCAGAGTACGCCTTCCTCTAGCATTGACCAAGATGGAAGAGAGTGTCGATGTGGTCGCTAAGACGCTGGGAGGTGGCTATTCAGCGCAAGCCGATGCGCTCAAGCACGGTATCTCTAAAGCATTGTGCGAAATGGACGAGTCGTTGCGTGCAGTCCTCAAACCACACGGACTTCTCACTCGCGACGCACGCGTGGTCGAGAGAAAGAAATACGGAAAACACAAAGCTCGCCGCTCACCTCAATTCTCAAAACGTTAATTTCCTCTCTGCGGGCTTCGGCCCGTGCATTCTTCTTATCAAATTCTTACCGGAAAGGTC
>WGBB01000222.1 GCA_015494505.1 Nitratiruptor sp.
CTCTATGTAAAAATCGGTCTCCGTGTGCTCTTCCATGATACCGGGATTGGGGATGAGGTCGGCAAAGAGCTTTTCGAGATTTTTGAAACGCCCGGGGAAGAGGTGACTGAGGATTATGGCGCTTATCTCTTTGCGCACCAAAACCGCCGGCGGCAAAATGCCCAGCTCCAAAAGCTCCAAAATCGAGTCTGCATGGTAGGAGATATGGTGGTGTGATCCGTGGGGGCAGGTGTTGGTGCTTACCAGTGTCTTGCACTCGTCGCAGTAGACAAATTCGCTCACTGTCTGGATATCGATGGTGATACCCTTGAGATCGTCAAAGATGCTCTTGACGCTGTTTTTATCATAGTAAAGCCCCAGTCCCGCATGGTTTTTGCCCACTACGAGGCGTGTGCAGCCGAAATTTTGCGCCACGATGGCATCGAGGATGAGCTCGTTGAACCCGGCGAAGATGTAGGTGTTTTCCAAAGGCACGATCAAGACTCGGTTTTTGGGAAGATAATTTTTGACGAAAAACTCCAGTGTCTTGTGGCGCAGATCGAAACTGAAGCGATCTTCTGTATAGGGTTTGAGCAAAAAGAGTACCACCAGGTCGTTCTCTTCGAGGGTCAATCGAATGAGGCGCTCATGCGCTCTGTGCAAAGGCTTGGCGGCGAGCATGATGGCGGCTACGCTTTTGGCTCCTAGCTCATGTTTGCGCTCTTCTATTGCCGCTTTTGCCCTCTTGATATCTTCGAATTCCACATGAAACTTCCCGGCCAGCGCATGGTTTCCTAGCCTTTTGAGAGTAGCTGCGATGCCGGGATGGCTCTCATCGGCCGTGCCGTAAATCTGTTTGAGGCGTTCGATGGGATTGATGCTAAAGACCTCTTCACACTCCACTTCACCGACCGGTTCGCCGCAGCAGACGAGCTCTACTTTTTCGCCTTTTTGGAGGCTTTTGAGCACCTCTTCGTTGCGTCTGCCGCTGGGAGCGAGAATGAAAGAGAAGGGAAAGGATTTGCCTTTATACTCTTTGTGCCTATCTACATATTCCGCTTCTTCTTTGTTCATGAGCTTGTCTACGGGCGCTAGGAGGCCTTCTTGTACGAGGGCGAGGGTGGCGAGGGCTTCACGGTCGATAAAGAGTCTATTTTTTCTTGAAGATTTCATACTTCTTCCTCTTTTCCCACAGGCTCTTGCGCGAAATTCCCAGCTTTTTGGAAAGCATGGTATCGGGAAATTTGTTTTGGTAATTGATGATGATATATTTGACATACTCGTCGATGGTCAAAATGTCGTTGCGGTCGAAGATTTTGTTGTCGCTTTTGAGCTCGATTACCTTAAACGGATGCTCCTCTTCGATCGCTTCGGTGCTAGAAATTATCGCGCGCTTGTCTTTTATTATCTCCAAAAACTGTTGCTTTTCACTCTTTTTGAGTGTTTGGTAGTCGCAAATGTAGAGCAGTTGGGAATTTTTTTCACTCTTTATCTTCGCCAGTGCCCCTTTTTGTGAAAGTGCGTAAAACTTGAAGGGCTCGCCCAAAAGCTTGGCGAAGCTAAAAGCGTAGGAGTCCGCGTATTTTTGGTAGTTGGTTTTTATAAAGAGGGGAAGGGGTTCTTTGATGGAGATGGTATCGATTTTGAGCTCTTTGAAAAGGTGCTCGATATAGCTCTCCAGAGCTTGGTTTTGGCGCAGCAGTTTTTCGTGCTCTATAAAATGCTCCATCTTGCGAATGAGCTCTTCTATCATGAAGGGTTTGAGGATGTAGTCGTTGGCACCGCGCCTCAGGGGCTCGCTGACGGTATCTTGGGAGATGTAGCTCACAAGCAAGATGATAATCTTGTCTTTGAAAGCATCGATAACGGGATAGAAGTCCTGGCCGTTGATGTTGGTGGACAAAAAGACCACATCGAAATTCTCGTCGGCCAGAGCATCCTTGATACTCGCCGCTATTTCGCAGCTATATCCCATATCCGAGAGTTTGGCGGCGATGCTTTGCGCCAGATAAATTTCATTTTCGACGATGAGGACTCTCATGCGCTGCTCCAATCATAGTAGTGTAATGTAACCGTAGCTTGGGCGGCGATACCCTCCTTGCGCCCCACAAAGCCCAGTTTTTCCGTGGTGGTGGCTTTGATGTTTACGAAACGCTTAGGTAGTTGCAGGATTTGGGCGACTCTTTTTTGCATAGCCTCTTTATAGGGGGCGAGTTTCGGGGCTTGGGCGAGGATGGTGATATCCACGTTTTCTATCTCAAAACCGCAAGAGCGCAGCAGCTTATTTACACGCTCCAATAGCAGGGTCGAATCGATACCTGCATAGTCGTCGTCGCTATCCGGGAAGAGCTCGCCGATGTCTCCGAAGCCTGCAGCCCCCAAAAGGGCGTCGATGAGGGCGTGGATCGCCACATCCGCATCCGAATGGCCGGCCAGTCCCTTTTCGTAAGGCACTTCGATGCCGCAAAGCTTCAAAATTCTATCCTCACAAAAAGCGTGCACATCGTAGCCAAATCCTACGTGGCACTTTTTAGCTGGAGGCTCGAGGCAGGGGAGGTGTGCCAAATCCTCTTTGTAGGTGAGTTTGCGCTGACGGATATCGCCTTCTATGTAGACAACATTCCCGCCTATTGCTCTAATGGCGCTGCTTTCGTCGGTAAACTCGCGGCCGCTTGTTAGGGCTTTTCGCAAAGTA
>WGBB01000223.1 GCA_015494505.1 Nitratiruptor sp.
GCTGCTTTAAGTTCGATATCTTTTTTCTTATAAAGACCCGTCCCCACAGGGATCAGACGACCGATGATGACGTTTTCTTTGAGATCTTCGAGATAGTCGATCTTCGCACTAATGCTAGCTTCCGTGAGTACCTTCGTGGTATCTTGGAAAGATGCCGCACTGATAACCGAATCTGAGCTCACTGCAGCACGTGTGATACCCACGAGCACCGGCTCGGCGATAGCAGGCTGTCCACCGAGGCGCAAGATACGCTCGTTCTCTTTTCTAAACTCTTTTTTGCTCACCAAGTCGCCCGGGATGAACTTGGTATCGCCGCTATCGACGATTTTGACCTGGCGCAGCATTTGCGAAACAATAATCTCGATGTGCTTATCGGCGATGGTAACACCCTGGCGGCGATAGACTTGTTGAATTTCGCTTACCATATAGTACATAAGCGCTTTTTCGCCGAGTGTGCGCAAAATATCGTGACCGCTTACGGTACCGTCCGTCAGACGCTCGCCTGCATGGACGAACTCGCCGTTATGTACGAGAATTTGACGGTTTTTATCGATAAGGTACTCTACCGTCTGACCGGTATCGGCCGTGATGATGATGCGCTGCTTACCGCGGCTAGGCTTACCGAAGCTCACCACGCCGTCGATCTCTGCCACGACAGCCGGGTCTTTCGGACGGCGTGCTTCGAAAAGTTCGCTAACACGCGGCAAACCACCGGTAATGTCACGCGATTTCGCCGCAGCCTTTGGTGTCTTGGCAAGAGTTTGCGCCAGTTTGACTTCTTGGCCGCTTTGGACATAGATAGCCGTTTTTGGCTCGAGCACGTAGCGAATGATATCGCTACCATCTTTCGGAGCAAGCACTATCGTCGGTTTATATTCAGGTGGAACATACTCATTGATAGTCAGACGTGTTTCACCCGTAATCTCGTCAACTTGCTCGACTGCGGTGACACCCGGAATCACATCTTCGAGCGTAACCGTACCCTCTTTTTCCGCAATGATCGGGATAGAATATGGATCCCACTCTGCGATTACCGTTTTATCGGCTTTTGCTGGAACAGCGATAACGGTATCTTTCGCAACTTTTTGGTTGTCATCCACTTCGATTACGGAACCGCGCGCAATGTAGTGGCGCGCAGCTTCACGGCCTTGATCGTCCGCGATGACTGCAAAGAGGCCTTTCTCATCGATCTTTTCACCTTTTTTCACATCCTCGAAACGTTCGAGGTAGTCGCCTTTGAGCTTATAGAATTTCACTTCTCCTTCGGCACCGCTAACGATTTTTTGTGTCACGGGAGCACCGTCTTTGACTTTCAGCTCTGCTGCGTATGGGATGCGGTTTGGAATATTCCATCCCTCTTTAATCACCTCGACGATACTGTCTCCCGCTTGCACTTTCGCTCCACTCTCGTACGGCAAGTAGAGCTTTCCTTCGATCTTACCACTGATACCGGCAAGCTCATTTGGCTTAGCGAAGTCGTTTTTCTTAAAGGAGTAGCGCACTTTTTCCTTGCCGGCTATAAGGGTGATTATCACTTCATCGTGAATCGTTTTGATATCAAGCTCACCGTCAAAGAGTGCTTTGACTTTCGGCTCTACCAAAAGCACACCCGCATTACGTCTATTGGCGACAATGATTTTGCCGTTTTCCGTTTCGTACGTTTTGAGGTTGTAGTAACGGATGAAGCCCTCTTTTGTCGCTACGATCTGGCGCTCTTCGGCTGCACGGCTCGCCGTACCACCCACGTGGAAGGTTCGCAGTGTCAGCTGGGTTCCCGGCTCACCGATAGATTGTGCTGCGATGATACCCACGGCTTCGCCTGGTTTGACTAGTTTGCCCTCAGCCATGTTGAGACCGTAACATTTGGCGCATACACCTTTTTCGGCTTTACATGTAATAGGCGTACGAATCACGACAGACTTGATGCCTGCTTCTACGATACGCTGTGTCTTGTCTTCATCAAGGAGCGTACCTTCAGGGAAGATAATCTCGTTGGTCACGGGGTCGATCACGTCTTCGGCAAGCACACGACCGAAAATGCGGTCTTCGAGGGATTCGATAAGCTCGTTCCCCACGGAGATTTCGGTGATTTCCACACCTTCATGCGTGCCGCAGTCTTCTATGGTGACTTTGACGTTTTGGGCTACGTCTACCAGTTTACGTGTCAGATACCCTGCGTTTGCGGTTTTCAAAGCGGTATCGGCCAGACCCTTTCTCGCACCGTGTGTAGAGATGAAGTACTCAAGAACGTTGAGTCCCTCTTTAAAGTTCGAGATAATCGGTGTCTCGATAATGGTACCGTCAGGTTTTGCCATAAGTCCCCGCATACCGGCGAGCTGGCGAATCTGCGCCGCACTACCCCGTGCACCGGAATCCGCCATCATATAAACGGAGTTGAAGCCCTCTTTGTCGTGCTTCATGAGCTCCATCATCTCTTTGGCCACTTCGTTGGTGGTGTCTGTCCAAATGTCGATAATTTTGTTGTAGCGCTCTTGCTCGGTCAAAAGACCGGCTTGGAACTGTTGCTGAATCTCTTTGACTTTTTTCTTCGCTTCTTCGATAAGACGTTTTTTCGATTCTGGCACCTTGATGTCATAGGCGCTGATAGAAATACCCGTCATCGTGGAGTATTTGAAACCGAGCTCTTTGAGGTTATCCAAAAACTCCGCTGTCACTTTCGGGCCGGCTTCTTTAAAGACATAGTCTACGAGATTTGCAATGTCTTTTTTCTTGAGTACCCTGTTCCAAAGATTTGTAGGCACAAAATCGGGCAGAATCGATTTGATGATCATACGTCCTGCAGTCGTATAGATAACTTGATTATCGATTTTTGTTCTGATTTTTGCATTGATATCAAGATGCCCGGATTCTAGCGCAATCATTATTTCATCAATATCGGCAAAGAGCTTGTTTGTACCTTTGGCTCCCTCTTTCTCTTTAGAAAGATAGTAAATACCCAGAACCATATCTTGTGTCGGAACGGCAATAGCGCGACCGGAAGCAGGCAGCAAAATGTTGAGCGAGCTGAGCATCAAAATTTTACACTCGGCTATGGCCTCTTCCGTTAGCGGCACGTGTACTGCCATCTGGTCTCCGTCGAAGTCTGCGTTAAATGCCGAACAGACCAGCGGGTGGAGCTGAATCGCTTTACCGTCGATAAGGACGGGATGGAAAGCCTGGATAGAGAGCTTGTGGAGTGTCGGCGCACGGTTGAGGAGCACCGGATACTCATCGACAATCTCTTGCAAGCACTCCCAAACTACATTCTCGCGGTCTTCGATCATTTTCTTGGCTTGCTTGAGAGTGGTCGCATAGCCTTTTTCTTCAAGCTTAGCCAGAAGATGCGGTTTGAAAAGTTCTAATGCCATCAATTTTGGCAAGCCACACTGATCCATCCGCAGATTCGGACCTACGACGATAACGGAGCGTCCTGAAAAGTCTACACGCTTACCAAGCAGGTTTTGGCGAAAACGTCCCTGTTTTCCTTTGATGATTTCACTAAGAGACTTCAAAGGTCGCTTATTGGCACCCTTGACGGCGTTGCCGCGACGACCGTTGTCAATGAGAGCGTCCACAGCTTCCTGGAGCATACGTTTTTCGTTGCGCACGATAATGTCGGGAGCATCCAGATCGATGAGGCGTTTGAGACGCTGGTTGCGGTTGATAACGCGGCGATAGAGATCGTTCACGTCGCTTACGGCAAACTTCCCGCCATCGAGTGCCACCAGCGGACGCAGATCCGGTGGAAGGACAGGGATGACAGTGAGCATCATCCATTCGGGTCTATTGCCACTTGTAAGAAAACTTTCGATAACTTTGAGGCGCTTGACAATGGTCTTTCGTTTGGCTTCGGAGTTTGTCTGTTTCATCTCCTCTTTGAGCTGCTCGAAGGTTCCCACCAAATCAAACTCCTCAAGCAGCTCTTTGACCACTTCGCCGCCCATACGCGCATCGAATCCCGTATCGCCGAAATGCTGCATCAGTTGTTGATACTGCTCTTCGTTGAGCACGTCATACTTTTTAACGGGATTTTTCTTTTCAAAATCGTAGTAGGCTTCACCAGGGTCTTTGACAATGTAGGCTTCGTAGTAGAGCACGCGCTCGAGGTCCTTCATCTTGACCCCAAGAAGCGTACCGATACGGCTTGGCAGAGAGTTGACATACCAAATATGCGCTACGGGCGTGACCAACTCGATATGGCCCATACGGCTGCGGCGCACTCGGCTCACAGTCACTTCCACGCCGCATTTTTCACACACTACGCCTTTGTAGCGCATCTTTTTGTATTTGCCGCACAGACACTCGTAGTCTTTTATTGGACCGAAAATTTTGGCACAGAATAGCCCGTCGCGCTCGGGCTTGAGCGTGCGGTAGTTGATAGTCTCGGGCTTTTTTACTTCCCCGTGTGACCAGCTGAGAATCTTTTCGGGACTCGCCAGCTTAAACTGGATAGCCTTGATATCTTTTGGTCTCTTCTCTTCACCGATTTCAATTGGTACCAGTTTCTTCATCGTCTTTTTCCTCATCTAAAATTTCTACATCGATTCCAAGAGCTTGGAGCTCTTTTGTAAGCACGAAGAGTGTTTCGGGAATTCCCGGCTCTGGGATCGGCTCAGACTTCGTGATCGCCTTGTATGCCGCTACGCGGCCTTCTACGTCATCGGACTTGATGGTGAGCATCTCTTTAAGGGTATGGGCTGCACCGTGCGCTTCGAGAGCCCATACCTCCATCTCACCGAATCTCTGTCCACCAAAGAGCGCTTTACCGCCCACAGGCTGTTGCGTGACGAGGGAGTATGGTCCGGTACTGCGTGCGTGGACTTTTTCATCCACAAGGTGATGGAGCTTGAGCATATACATATAGCCCACATTGACACGCTCTTTAAATTTTTCTCCCGTTCGCCCGTCATAGAGCTCCATCTTGCCGTCCATATCCATTTTGGCCATTTCATAGAGCTTGGCAAACTCTTCGGCCGTTACACCTTCAAAAACAGGTGTCGCGAATTTCACGCCTTTCGCCCAATCGCGTGCATATTTAATGATCTCATCGTCACTCATCTTCTCGATCGCCTCTTTGGCGTTGATGAGTTTGGCGACACTTGCTATTTCGATCATTTTCTCGCGCAACTCTTTGACGAAATCTTTGCGTTTTGCCTCGAAAATCTCTTGGATCTGTTCGCCGAGTTTCTTACCGATAAGCCCAAGATGGACTTCGAGAATCTGTCCGATGTTCATACGGCTAGGAACCCCGAGTGGGTTGAGCACGATATCGACGATACGTCCATCTTTTGTGTATGGCATGTCGATTTCAGGGACGATGACGGAGACGATACCTTTGTTTCCGTGCCGTCCTGCCATCTTGTCACCCACTTTGAGCTTACGTTTGGTGGCGATGTAAACTTTGACCAGTTTCACCACGCCGCTTGGCAGGATATCTTCACGCTCGAGGATTTCCAGTTTTTCCTCATGTTCTTCGGTAAGTTTGCGCTTTTCGTTTTGGAAGTGTGTCTTGATAGCGTTATATTTTTTCTGCACTTCGGCCGAATAGGATTTTACGAGTGCATTGAGCGCAAAACGGTTAATAGAGGCAAGCTCCTCTTTGGATATCTTCTCGCCCGCTTTGAACTCTTTGTCTTTGATCTTCGCATCTTTTTCCAACGGCTCTTTTGCAAGAAGCGAGATAATTTTGAGCATCTCTTCACGGTCTATCATGAGGAGCTTGTCGTGATGCTCTTTTGACAGGCGCTCTTTTTCTTCTTCATACGCCTTGATGCTGCGTGGATCTTTTTCGTACCCTTTTTTCGTAAATATTTTTACATCGACGACCACACCCTCCATGGAGTTCGGGCAGTAGAGGGATTTATTGACCACGTGCCCCGCTTTTTCACCAAAAATCGCGCGCAACAAGCGCTCTTCTGGGCTTGGGCGCACTTCACCCTTGGGTGATACTTTACCTACGAGAATCATGCCTGGCTTGACGTAAGTACCGATCTTGACGATACCACTCTCATCGAGATGCGCGATCTCCTCTTCTTTCACGTTAGGGATATCACGTGTGATCTCTTCGACACCATGCTTGAGTTCACGCGCTTCGATCTCTTTTTCGTAGATATGCACAGAGGTAAACTCATCATCACGAATGATGCGCTCGCTCACTACAATCGCGTCCTCGAAGTTGTAGCCGTTCCACGGCATGAAGGCCACGAGCATATTCTTTCCGAGCGCCAGCTCCGCATTGTCCATGTTGGGACCATCGGTGATCACTTGGCCGGCTTCGACGTAGTCGCCTTTTTTGACGATCGGCTTTTGGCTAAAGCAGGTGTTTTGGTTCGTGCGTAGATTCTTTTGGAGCTTGTAGTGATCGATGTACGCTCCGTTTTCATCTTCGCCCAAAATATAGATATTTTCGCTATCGATCTTTTCTACCACGCCGCTTCTGCGTGCTCTAATCGCCTCCCATGCATCGCGGGCCACCACTTTTTCCATTCCCGTTCCTACCATAGGCGCTTCGGACTTAAGAAGCGGCACTGCCTGGCGCTGCATGTTCGAACCCATCAACGCACGGTTCGCGTCGTCATGCTCGAGGAAGGGGATAAGGCTTGCCGCCACACCCACCACCATGCGTGGCGTGAGGTCGATAAGTTCTACTTTGTTTTTCTCTACAAGGATTATTTCGCCATCTTTGCGCGCTTCGACAAAATCGCCTTTGATTTCGTTACCGTTGATAATTTCGGTGTTTGCAGGAGCGATGATTTTGCCTTCTTCCTGAGCAGCCGTGAGATAGACGATCTCATCGGTGATTTTACCGTCCTTGACCACTTTATAGGCCGCTTCGATAAAGCCGAGGTCGTTGACCTTCGCATAGGTAGAGAGGGTATTGATAAGACCGATGTTTTGGCCTTCCGGTGTCTCGATAGGACAGATGCGTCCGTAATGTGTAGGATGGACGTCGCGCACTTCAAAACCGGCACGCTCTTTGACAAGTCCCCCTTCACCGAGAGCCGAGAGACGACGTTTGTGGGTAATCTCACTAAGAGGGTTGGTTTGATCCATAAATTGTGAGAGCTGCCCCGTTGCAAAAAACTCCAAAATCGTATTAGTGATCATTTTGGAGTTGATAAGATCGTGCGGCATCAGTTCGTCGAGGTTGCCGCTTATCGTCGTCATTTTATCGCGGATCGCCTTTTGCATTTTCACCAGGCCCGCATGCAGCTCATTGGCCAAAAGCTCACCGATTGCTCGGATACGTCTGTTTCCTAGGTGGTCGCGATCGTCGATGCGGCCTTGGCCGTTTTTGACCTTGATAAGATATTGGACCGTTTTAATAATGTCTTCGTTAGTAAGGACTGTCACATATTCTGGGACGTCGAGGTCCAGCTTATGATTCATCTTCATACGTCCCACGCGCGTGATGTCATACTTTTCGGGATTGAAGAAAAGATCTTTGACAAATGCTTTGGCATTCTCTTTGGTGACGGGCTCGCCTGGGCGCATCACTTTATAGATACGGATTGCGGCAAGATCGTTTTCGTCTTCGATGCCTTCGGTTTGTTTGAGGAGTTTGAGGCTCTCTTGGTCGGCGAGGAAAGAATTGATTATCGCTTTATCTTTGCCGGCTGCCAAGTCGTTGACGATTTCAAATTCGCTAATACCTGCTTCGATAATTTTTTTGAGTTTATTTTCATCCAGATGCGTCAACGTATCAAAAAGAACCTCGCCGCTTTCTTGATCCACTATAGGAGAAGCGAGATAGCGATCCATCAATACATCGAGCGGAAACTCGATATATTTCACACCCTCTTCGATCAGCTTTTGGGCCTTTTTCTTCGTAAGGCGCTTGCCGGCTTCCACAATGAGGTTGCCTGCTTCGTCACGCACGTCAAATTCTACGCGCCCTACGAAATCTTCTGGACGAAACTCTATAAAAAATTTATTATCTTTTGCTATGATTTTTGTAATAGGATAAAAGAGTTTAAGAATATCTTGCTTCGTATAGCCAAGTGCTCTAAAAAGAATGGTTGATGGAATTTTTCTTCTTTTGTTGGTACGAACGTATAAGATGTCTTTTGGATCGTACTCAAAATAGAGCCATGCACCGCGATCGGGGATGATCTGTGCGGTATCAACCATCGTTCCACCGGATGTTGTGGCCTCTTCCTCTTTGAAGATGACACCCGGAGAGCGATGGAGCTGGTTTACTACTACACGCTCGACGCCATTGATAATGAAGGAAGTCCTATCCGTCATATAAGGGATGTCGCGAACGTAGATAAACTGTTCTTTGACATCTTTCACACCAATTTTCTCGCCTGTCTTTTCATCGCGCTCCCATAGCACCAGGCGAATTTTCATCTTCAGCGAAACACTATAGGTGATGCCCCTTTCCATACATTCACGTACCGTATATTTAGGCATCACGATTTCGCTGCCTGCATATTCTAACGAGATGCGGTTTTGGGGGTCATGTATCGGGAAAATTGATCTGAAAACTTTTTCTATACCACTATTTTGGCGTGCGTCTTGATTAGGCATCAAGAAGTTTTCGTAGCTGCTCTTTTGCAGTTGCAAGAGGTTGGGAACATCCAAATCTTGGGGAATTTTGGAAAAATCGACCCTGAGTCTGCTTCCGGAGTGTAAACTATTTAGCATAGGCTAACCTCATTTTCTGTAGTTTTTACCATATGGCATTAGGGGAAGGGGGTGTATTGTATCGTATTTGATATTAAGAAGAGGAAAGAATCCTCTTCTAGTTTGGAAAGAAAGAATTATTTAATTTCTACTTTCGCGCCGGCTTCTTCGAATTGTTTTTTGAGCTCTTCTGCTTCTTCTTTGCTTACACCTTCTTTGATAACGGTAGGTGTATTCTCAGCAGCTTCTTTCGCTTCTTTGAGTCCGAGACCGGTTACTTGGCGAATCACTTTAATAGTGTTGATTTTCTTCGCGCCGGCATCTGTAAGAACTACGTCAAATTCAGTTTTTTCTTCAGCCGCAGCACCACCTTCGGCACCACCTGCTGCTACTGCACCTGCTACAACGGTGGGTTGAGCACTAACGCCGAATTTTTCTTCGAATTCTTTTACAAGCTCGCTGAGCTCCAATACGCTGAGATTTGAGATATATTCGATGACGTCTTCTCTTGTACAAGCCATTATCTTCTCCTTCTTATTGATTTTAGTTTTCTTTTTGTTGTCGGATGTTTTCAAGCACAGTTACGAAATTTTGTTTCGGTGCGTTCCAAACATACAGCAAGTTGCGAATAGGAGCAGTCCATACAGAAAGAAGCATACCCAAAAGCTCCTCTTTGCTTGGAAGCTTGGAGTAAGCCTCGATCTTCTTCTCGTCCGCAACCTCGCCTTCGAAGTAACCTTGTTTGATCTTGAAGGTATCTTTGTTTTCCTTCGCAAAGTCCGTGACGGTCTTTGCTAGATCAACAAGGTCTTCACCCCACACGAGTACATTGGTGTCTTTGAGAACGAAATCTTCGACACCGATGTTTTTGAGAGCAATCATCGCGAGCGTGTTCTTAACGACACGGACTTTAAGCCCCTTCTCTTTTGCGACTTTGCGCAAGGCTTCAAGCTGAGGAACACTCATGCCTTTATAGTCGCAGTCGATGATTGCCGCAGCGTTACGAAACTCCTCGGTGAGGTACTGAACGACCTCTTCTTTTTGGCTGCGTGTCAATGCTTTTTACCTCCTTTCCGACAGAAGACTTCAAGCAGGTCTTATGGTTGCCCGCTATCTTCAGTCTAAGATAAAGCCCTTAGGCTTTGATATCCATCAGCTCTTGCGTATCGAGCTCGACAGCCGGACTCATAGTGAGCGAAAGAGCTGCATGGCGAATGTAACGACCTTTCGCTGCGGCCGGTTTGAGTTTGTTGATTTGTGCGACGAACGCTTCGAGGTTCTCTTTCAGAGCCTTTTCGTCGAAGCTTGCTTTACCGATACCGGCGTGGATGTTTCCTTTTTTATCGACGCGAAAATTTACTTGTCCTGCTTTAGCATTTTTTACGGCTTTACAAACATCCATTGTAACAGTACCGGTTTTTGGGTTTGGCATCAGGCCTTTTGGTCCGAGAATTCTACCTATCTTACCCACGAGACCCATCATATCAGGAGTTGCAATTGCTATATCGAAGTTGATATTGCCGTTTTGGATCTCTTCGACGAGGTCTTCTGCTCCCACAATGTCGGCACCGCACTCTTTTGCCTCGTCAGCTTTCGCACCTTTTGCAAAGACTGCGACGCGTACCGTTTTACCTGTACCATGAGGAAGAACTACCGATCCACGTACCATCTGATCTGCATGGCGAGGGTCTACACCGAGCCTCAGGGCAAGCTCAACAGTTTCATCAAATTTGGCAGATTTAAGCTCTTTTACTTTTTGTACAGCTTCTTCTACAGAGTAGATTTTGCCTTTTTCGATCTTTTCCAATAGTTGTTGATATCTCTTTGAATGTTTCTTAGCCATTATTCACTCCGCATTATTTTTTTGCTACCACGTTGTTTGAGATCCTGTGGTGGGGATCAGTCGACGATCTCTACACCCATACTTCGACAGCTACCTGCTATGATCTTCTTGGCAGCTTCGAGATCAGTCGTATTGAGATCTGGCATTTTCGTCTTCGCAATCTCTTCGAGTTGCGCAGTTGTGATTTTTCCTACTTTGTTTTTCAGTGGGTTATCACTCCCTTTTTGAATACCTGCAGCTTTTTTGATAAGGTCAGACGCAGGCGGTTGCTTTGTAACAAATGTAAAGCTTCTATCATTATAGACGGTGATGACGACAGGAATATTGAATCCCATCATATCTTTTGTCTTTTCGTTAAAAGCTTTACAAAACTCCATAATATTGATACCGCGCTGACCGAGCGCAGGACCTACAGGAGGAGAAGGATTGGCTTTTCCGGCCGGGATTTGCAGTTTAAATTGGTCTACTACTTTTTTTGCCATCGTATTCCTTTCTTAGACTTAGATAATCTTTTCTACTTGCGTGTAGAGAATCTCTACAGGCGTACTGCGTCCGAAGATGGAGACATTGAGCTTGAGCTTACCATGCTCCATGTCATACTCTTCGACAACACCTGTGAAGTTCGCAAACGGACCCTCTGTTATGCGCACCATCTCTCCCGGTTCGTAGGAGATTTTCGGTTTTGGAGCGCCTTTTTTCTCTGTTTTTTCTAAAATCTTTTTGACGTCTTCTTCGCTAATAGGCGTCGGTTTTTTTGACTCACCTATAAAGCGAGAGACTTTCGGCAAGCTTTGAATCTTTTGCCACAGATCTGTATCGAGGTCTATATTGGCAAAAACATAGCCGGGATAAATACTGCGCTCGCTGATCTTTTTTTTACCGTTTTTTACTTCGATAACATCTTCTGTCGGCACAACTACTTGTTTGATTCTCTCTTCGAGATGCTCCTCTTTTGCCAGATTTTCGATTGCTGTTTTCACAGCCTTTTCGCTTCCGGCATAGACTTGTATCGCGTACCATTTGTGTGCCATACGTTTCCTTACCTTACATTATATGGGACAATATAAAAGACATCGTCCCATCCACGAGCGCCAAAAAGAGTGCGACAACAGTCACGACGATAAAAACTGCTATATATGCGTTTTTGACCTGCTCTTTGGTCGGAAAAATAACTTTTTGTAACTCTTCTTTGGCTTTTTGGAAATAGTCGAGAAATTTTTCCATGGTTTTCCTTATAACCTGGCAGGGCAGGAGGGACTCGAACCCCCGGCCTGCGGTTTTGGAGACCGCTGCTCTACCAACTGAGCTACTGCCCTATACATAACGGTAAAAGCGAAACGCTTTTACCAAAAAATACAAATTAGAGTTTTGCTTCTTTATGCACTGTGTGCTGTCGGCAAAATTTACAATATTTTCTTATTTCAAACTTTTCGGGATGCGTTTTTTTATTCTTTGTCGTATGATAGTTTCTTCTACCACACTTCTCACATGCCAAGTGAATGATATCTCTCATTGTTCGCCCTTACGTATGCAGGGGGCTAAGCCCCTGACATTATTCGATGATTTTACTTACGACACCTGCACCTACAGTTCTACCACCTTCACGGATAGCGAAGCGAGTTCCCTCTTCGAGAGCGATAGGTGCGATGAGTTCAGCAGTGATTTTAACGTTGTCACCAGGCATAACCATCTCTACGCCCTCAGGAAGAGTGATTGTACCTGTTACGTCAGTCGTACGTACATAGAATTGTGGTCTATACCCGCTGAAGAATGGAGTATGGCGTCCACCTTCCTCTTTAGTAAGGATATAGACTTCTGCTTCGAATTTTGTATGTGGTGTGATTGTTCCAGGCTGTGCAAGGACTTGACCACGCTCAACTTCCTCTTTTTTCGTACCGCGAAGAAGTACACCGACGTTGTCACCGGCTTCACCTTGGTCAAGCTCTTTTCTAAACATCTCAACGCCTGTAACTGTCGTCTTTTGTGTTGGGCGAAGACCTACGATTTCGACTTCGTCACCTACTTTAACGACACCACGCTCGATTCTACCGGTAACAACGGTACCACGACCAGAGATAGAGAATACGTCTTCAATCGGCATCAAGAATGGCTTGTCAATGTCGCGCTCTGGAGTAGGAATGTACTCATCCACAGCTTCCATGAGCTTAAGGATTTTTTCACTCCAAGGTCCGATTTTGCCCTCTTTTGCTTCTTCGAGCGCTTTAAGAGCAGAACCAGTGATTACAGGTACATCATCTCCAGGGAAATCGTACTCGTTGAGAAGTTCACGAACTTCCATTTCGACAAGTTCGAGAAGCTCAGGATCGTCTACCATATCCTCTTTGTTGAGGAATACGACGATGTAAGGAACACCCACCTGACGTGCGAGAAGGATGTGTTCACGAGTTTGTGGCATTGGACCGTCTGCCGCAGAAACCACGAGGATCGCACCGTCCATCTGAGCAGCACCGGTGATCATGTTTTTAACGTAGTCAGCGTGTCCAGGACAGTCAACGTGCGCGTAGTGGCGCTTGTCAGTTTCATACTCTACGTGAGAAGTAGCGATAGTGATACCGCGCTCTCTCTCCTCAGGAGCGTTGTCGATTTGGTCGTAGTCTCTCTTTTCTGCATACCCTTTTTCTGCAAGCACTGCAGTGATAGCAGCAGTAAGAGTGGTCTTACCATGGTCAACGTGGCCGATTGTACCGATGTTGACGTGGGGCTTGGTCTTGACGAACTTTTCTTTTGCCATTATCTTCCTCCATTTAAGATTAAAATAGCGGGCTAATTATACCAAAATTCTATGAACACCCAAAATAGTTACAGCCATGGAGCCCAGAAGCGGGATTGAACCGCCGACCTCTTCCTTACCAAGGAAGTGCTCTACCACTGAGCTATCTGGGCA
>WGBB01000224.1 GCA_015494505.1 Nitratiruptor sp.
GCCGGCGGTTTTGGTGCGCAAAGAGATAAGCGCCATAATCCTCAGTCACCTCTTCCCCGGGCGTTTCAAAAATCTCGAAAAGCTCTTTGCCGACCTCATCCCCAATCCCGGTATCATGGAAGAGCACACGGAGACCGATTTTTACATAGAGTTGATGAAACTCTACCAGACTACTTCACTGACATAGGAGAGCTATGCGACGCTGCTTTTTAACGGGGTGCTACACAGGCCTCATCCCAAAAGCCCCGGGCACGTGGGGAAGCCTCTTTGGAGCAGTTTTGGGCTATTTGATTTTGCAGTTTTTGCCCCAGTCCACGCTCTTTTTGCTGGTCATCCTCATTACTATAATCGGTATCAAAGAGATCAATATCTACGAAGCCGAGACGGGTACGCACGACGAGAGTAGTATCGTTATCGATGAGATAGCAGGCATGTGGCTGGCCATCTCCATCCTGCCTGAGGCTTCGCCCTTGTGGATAGCCGCAGCATTCGCGCTCTTTCGCTATTTCGACATCACGAAGATCTCCTATATCGGTAAGCTCGAAAAGCTTCACGGAGGCTACGGCGTCATGGCGGACGATCTCTTGGCCGGAGTGGTGGCGGGTCTTGCGACAGGGCTTTTGTATGTAGGCGTAAAAAGCCTACTCGCCTATCTCTGATTCGATTGTCTCGAAATCTTTGACGATTTTATCGAGGACTTTGCGAAACTTCTCGTTTTGGTCGATGCGAGGCGTGAAGATATCCTTTGAATGGGGAAACATCTCCATCAGCTGGCGGTAGACGGCGATTTTTTCATCGGCCGTTTTATTCACTGCATCCACGAATGCTTGCATCTCCTCTGTGTTCGTAATAGAGCGCAAAATATCGCGCAGCATCCGTTTGCGCTGGCGCACCTGCACATCTTCGCCAATCATAAGGCCTATGACTTTGATATCGAGACGGCTAAAATAGACGCCGCACTTGATTGGGGCAAGCATATACTTTTGTATCGTCTCTATAAATCCGCCCTCTTCATCCTCTCCCGCTTCGCAAGAGATATCACAGCTCTCCTCTTTTATATCCTGCACTGCCTTGAGGGCGTCAAACTCCTTTTTGATATCGTCGAAATTGATATCCATTCCTATCCTTTCAGTTGTTGTATAAGTTCCAAAAGCGCCATGTCGTCGATATGCTTTTGCTCCGGTGCAGTGACAAAACGCAGCTTCTCATCCTCTTTATAGCTCATAAGCAAGTAGCCCTCCAGACCGAAATGCTCGGCCGCCATCTTTTGGTATTCGGGCATAAAGACGGTTATCTCCACCTTTGAATCGGGGAGATTGTGGATAAAAAAGCCAAAATCCTCTTCGTTGATATTGATACCGATGGCCATGAGACCATGAGAGGCAATCTCCTTGTTGACGGTGCTAATAAACTTTTTGCCAAACACATCCATGCCTGCTACGGCGATAAGGCGTTTACCGTGAATATCGCTTGGATTCATTCTATCCCCCATAAACTTTTGGCCTCTTCCTCTTCGATTTTGCAGCGAGGACACATCTTTTCACCGCCAAAATAGGTAAAAAACGCACCGCAATCGATACAGCGCTCCACGCGAAATTTACGCAGCACCTTTTGCGTGGGCTCGAAGAGCTCTTTGGTATCGAAAAATTCGGCCAACCGGATACTATCCTTTTCGCACACGTCGTGGCACAGATGGCAACGCACGCACAGCAGCGCATCGAAATAGATGGCTGACTGTTTCGCATCGCTTGAGAGTGCTTCTGTTGGGCAGATGCGATAGCAGACAGAACAGTTATCGCAAGTTTCATCCACAACCTTATCGGATGTGAAACTCAGATACTCGTTTTCGAGGTATTTGTACTCCCGGGGCTTCTCGGCACGGCGCAGCAGTGTAAAGAGGAGCTTGCGTTTGTTTGGGATATCCTTTTTGCGAATAGCCTCTATCTGAGATGGGCTCAGCCCGATAGTCGGGTCTTCGAGGGACTCCATCGCTGTTTCCATCTGGGCCTTGACTTTTGCGGCGCCTTGGAGCGAAAAGATATTGAAAAATTCACGCCTATTGGGTACTTCCTCTTTTTGCACACCCAAAGGCTCTGCGGTGATTGTTTTACCGCCGATAGCTTCGAGCACATAGTTGGCCTCGGCTACCGCATTTTCGATCGTAGAAAAACATGCATCCTTGATATCGCATGTAGCGCAGTGGCCTATATCGAGGGTCACTTTTTTAGCTAACCCCAAGGAGATGAGATAATCGACGCTAAGTGCTGCAAGACAGACAAAGTTGCTCTTGCAGCTGATTATCTCTTCGTCGCTTTTGACAAAATCGAAGAAAAACTCCGTGACATTGAAGTTGCTAAGCTGCAGCGCCTCAGTAGGGCACACCCCCACGCAACCGCCACAGCCTATACAGGCATCTTGCTTGATGGCAAGTGCCGATTCTTGCGTTTTGATAGCATCCGTAGGACAGATAGTCTCACATTTATCGCATTCGCTCAACTTCGAATAGTAGTGCACGCAGCGAGCAGGATTAAGACTTATCAAGCGCTCACTCCACACAGATATTCGTAATCTTCGAGCAAAAATTCGAGGGTAAAGACGGCAGCGTCCTTATAAAAGGGGCTGCGAGCCTGCTCGTTGACGTTGATGAGATAGAGCGGCGCAAACTGCAAGAGATGCTCTTGCAAAAACTTTTTCTCTTCGGCGCGAATCTTCGCTACCGCCTCTTCATCTTTCTCCTCTTCGGCCTTCGCTTCGGCATCGATGAGCATCTTCATAAATTCCAGCTCCACACCGATGTGGTCGGCACTCACCACCCGCGCCTTTTCATAGTCTACGCGGTAACCAAAGTCGTTGTACACCTGCAGCACCGGATTTGCTCCACCGCTTTCTATCATACCGTCTTCTCGCATATAGAATGTCTCATAAGGGATGAGATGGAGCACCGCAATGTCTGCAAAATCGACGTTGAGCACTTCGTTTATGAGTTTGTAGCGACTGCGTTTTTGACGCTCCTCCCACTCGTAGTAGCGGGGAAAAAGCTCTTTAAAATTGGGCAGTTTTTCCAATAGTGAGAGCGTATGCTCGTCCATTTCTGATATAAAAATTCTCGAGGCGAGTCCATACATCGCGCTACGCTCTTGTGTCACGGGCATCCTTTGTTTTTGAAGTATAATTTATTATAATATGAAAATCGTTCAATTTTCATAAAGAATATTATACAGCGATATTTTTATTAACGCCTTAATGTTTTTATGGTATGGTTCGAATAAGGAGCAATTAGATGAAAAAAATTGTCATCGGAATATTTACACTTACTTTACTCATGCATGCTGAAGATATGCTCTTTACAAAAGGGCAGATGCTTTTTAATAAATACGGCTGCTATGGTTGTCACGGGAGCAATGCAGAAGGCAACGGTGATTACCCAAGACTTGCAAGCAAACCGAAAGCCTATCTTATAAAACGCCTCAAAGGGTATCGCGACGGCACTATAACCTCAAATCGTGCAAACATCATGAAGCCATTTGCCAAAAAGCTCTCGGACAAAGATATCGAAGCGCTTGCTGAATTTTTATCTAAAAAGATCTACATGAACGAACAGCCTGACGAAAAGTACTATGAAGAGTTTTTGGTAGGCGATAGTAGCGGAAGCTAAACGCTGTTTCTACCTTTTTTCCTCTCCCCTGTCTTCATCTACTTAAAATATCTCATCGATAATGTGACTAAAGCGTAACAATCTTCAAGAATGCAGGAAAGAGTATTGGAAAAAAATTGAAGTGGGTAAGCCCCACGGGGGAGGCTTTTACCCTTTGTACATCGGATTTTTGTATGCGCGGAGTGTCAGAGGCACTGCAGGTCGCTTGATCCATGGTGGACGGCGGAAACGCATCTTTTCGCTCACAGGGCGCGTGAGCTTGTCTCTCCAAGCCTTATAGGTCTTGAAGTTGTTTTCATAGTTGACATAGATATCGCCAAACTTATCACCCGGCTTCGCTTTTTCGATGATGACCATCTGATGCCACGCGTGGTTTCCTGCGATCGGGTCTGGATGCACAGGAGCCACGGCATTTTGCCAAGCACCGGTGAGACCATCCCACCAGATGTTGCCAAGGTCTTTGTTAATTTCTTTGAACTGCCAGCTGTCTGGGCGTTTTTTCAAGCCGGCGTCGATGCCCTCTTTTGCACGCATCTTACCGATCTTACCGTCCATCTCCATTTTATAAAGCGGTGCACCGAGGCCCATGACTCCAAGACGATGCTCAAATCCAGGGATCTTGACAGTGTCTTTGAGTTTCCAGCGTCCTGCATGGTGGCTGCATGCGAGCACGCCAGGTCTCGTAGCTTCGGTAGGTACTGCCATACCTACGAAGTAGCCGCTCTCTAGGCCACTAACGGTATCAACGATGCGCACGCGGATCTTATCACCACGTTTGATACCGAGGCGCTTCGCATCGCTTGTGTGGATCCATACAGGGTTGTGGTTTTGGCTGATCTCCATAAGATGTTTGGAGTTCACGCTTCTTGTATGGATGTTGTACGGCAAGCGATAGATCGTATTGAGCGCGAATTGGTTGTCGGCTTTGATGTAATCGTGGTGGACTTGTGTCACCAGATGGATCATCTCTTTACGCTCTTTTTCATTTCTTGGATAGATTGGCACAGCGTACTCAGGCCACTGATACTCTTTGGCAAGCCAATCTACATAGAAATCGAGACGCTTATCCGGTGTATGGAATCCATGGTACGCTTTGCCGTTGATCTCGATACCGAACGGCTTGCCGTCATGGTAAAGTACATCATACTCATCTTTTGTTACTTCGCTTGCAGGCACTTTCTTGCCATGCACTTCATAGTATTCGCCGTCAAAAGGAATCTCTTCTTCTTGCGGTTTATAGATATCGGTCTCTTCCGTCCATGCACCACGATCTCTCATAAACTCGTAGCATGGATACTTGCTGTTTGGATAGGCTGCTTTTGCAGCTTTTTTGAGTTTTGGCAAGTTGCTAAAGGCTGCATCGTAGAGCTCAGCGATAGTAATAGGTCTGCTTGGATCTTCCTTGCTAGCCCAATATTTTTTCACGCCGTACTTGCCGTCCGGATCGACGTAGCGTACGAAGAGATTCGCCCAAAATTCGTTCTCTTCCCAGATCTCGCCAAGACCCGCTTTGATATGGGCTTCGAGTGTGGCACGAGTCGGATCTTTTGGTTTCCATCCCATCTTTTCGAGCGCGACTCTGAGTGCCGGCTGACGAAAAGCTGTCCATTGCTCCGGCTTGGTAGGTGCGGACTGCTGGTCGTGGCGTTCACCTGAGAGGCCTGTGGGCAATACATAGTCACAGTACCAGTTAGTCTCACTCCATGTGGGTGAGAGGTTGAAAGTCAGCTCGAACTTATCTTCTCGTTTAAGCGCTTCGATCCATCTGAAGCCATCCGGGTTGATCCAGACGGGGTTGTACATACGAGGCACCCAAACGGCGATCTTTTCGGCCACTTTGAAACCGCGTTTATTCCATTTTTCGCGCCACTCGTCATCCATAATGAGATGTGGCAGCAAGAAACTCATCTCATAGGTAGAGAGTGGATACTCCGGTGGCCAGGAGTAGTCGTTCCAAGTATCGACACGCTCCGGTGCTTTACCTGCTTCTGTCGCTTTGAAAAATTTACCGTTAACGCTGATTTCATGCCAGTGGTGCCAGCTCACGCCACCGATGTCGCCTTTGAGAGCACCTGTAAGCGCTAGCAGTAAGAAACCGCTTCTTGTGTTCATCCATCCACCGCGGTGTCCGATAGTTCCTGAACGCCACAGGTAGGTAGTGATCTTGTCGCCCGCATCTTGGATCATCTCCCAGAGCTGCTCGAGCTTGTACTCTTGTCCTTCGAGCTTACACTCTTTGACCACGAAGTCGAGGTCGTAGTGTTTGTACATATCTTTGAGCAGCTCGATGAAGCTCTCGTAGCTCTCATCTTTAGGCAGCTCAGAGATGTATCCTCGCTCTTTCATGTACGCCAGATACTCTTTGTCTTTCATCAGTTTTTTCCAGTTGACCCAGTTGCGTACAAATTCGTGGTCAACCATATCTTCGCCGTTTTTCTTCTTGCCATGGAGCACTCTGTTGGCCAGGTAGAGATAGAGTGCAGCTTCGGTTCCCGGCCATACTGGCAGCCATAGATCCGCCATACCGGCGCTATTGGATAGCCTTGGGTCGATGACGACGAGTTTCGCTCCACGTTTTCTTGCATCTGCGATGAGACCGGCGCTTTGCTGGAAGTAGTGGCCTGCATCGGCAGCGTGGCTTGATTGCAAGAATATCAGGCGAGAGTTTGCCCAGTCCGGTGAGTTACGGTCGTCGTTGGCCCACTGGATGGATCCTTGGCGCGCACCGGCACTACAGATGTTGGTGTGTGAGTCAAATCCGTCGAATCCAAGAGTATGAGGCACTTTACCGCTAAAACCGTTTTCGTTTGGACGACCTACGTGGTATATAAACATCTTGCGGCTGACTTCATCACCCTTTTCCAAAAGCTCGGCAATCTTCTTGCCGATATCTTTCATAGCTTCATCCCAAGTTACGCGCACCCATTTGCCCTCGCCGCGTTTGCTACCTGGAGCGCGCTTGAGAGGGAACGGCACACGGTCTGGGTCGTACATCTGTGACCAGACTGCATACCCTTTGGCACAGTTGCGGCCACGGCTTCCGGTATGGAGCGGGTTCCCCATGTACTTTTTGACCACCATGCTCTTTTTGTCCACCCAGGCGGTCAAACCACATCCTGCTTCACAGTTGCTACATACAGTTGGAACGATAACGAAGTCGTTTACATAGATACCGTCAGGGTTCTCTTCGCTTTGTACGCCTTTACGGTCGATTCCGCCGCGTTTCCAGTCATCCCCGTCGAGCTCTTTGAAATCATCCCACTCTTCAAGAGGTGGGTAGAATGAAAGGGTTTTGGGTGTATTCGTAAATTTACTGGTTTCATCCGTTTTCGCCTCGGCAACGGTCTCAAAAACTCCTTTGCTTACCGCAAGGCCTGCTACCGCCGCAGCTGCCGTTCCTTTGAGGAAGTTTCTTCTACTTTCTAAAAAACTCATCGTCGCTCTCCTTAGCTGAGTGGTAGTAGTTGTGGGATGATAAGCCATACATGTTTAGTGATATACAGACCCACGATCGCTAAAATGCCTGCAAGATAGAGCAGTGAACTGCTCTTGGATTTGAGGCTGAAGTACACAAGGATCATAGGAATGATGAACGCGATCCACTGTCCAGCCCAGAACATCGCATGATACGGTCCGTGCTCTTTTACATATGCGATGATAGCAGCAGCTTCTTCAGCTTTGAAGTGTGCGAAGTAGTATTCGCCCATATAGATGGTGAAACTAAGAAACGCGCTCACTCCGAGGATGATAGCCAGATCGCGTTTAATTTCATAGCTCCAGTTGCCGCCGATGAGTAAGAAAACCGCACTTCCGGTTAGGAGTGCTGCGAGCATCATCTGCACGAGTTCAGTCGGAGTTTGCCAAAGTTCACGTGCAGTCGCTTCACCCATGATAACTGCAGTATACATCGTCACAGGTACTGCGAGGACAACTGCTATTTTAAGCAAAGGATTGTAAAGGCCCTCGAGCTTGCACTCTTTTTTGAAGAGATATTTTTTAACAGCGATTACGGCAAGGATAAAGATGATACCTGTAAACACCGTCGCCATCCAAGCACCTACCGTAATGGCACTTGTAAAGTGCGGATAGGCAAAAATATGCCACATTCTCAATGGCTGATGCAAATCAAGAAGCGTAAAGAGCAAAAAGATATTGAGGAAAATAAAAGAGACGATAGGCATCCAAAGTTTTACTTTATCACCCACTTTATCGCTATAGCGAGCAAGAAGATATGCACCTATAAAAATCACTCCCGTCCCGATACTTTTGGCCCACATATTGAGCGTAATCATCCATCCCCAAATCACTTGAGGTATGGCCACATCAAGCGTTACAATCGCATTGGTCGCCGCTACAGTATGTTCTACCATTAGTGACCTCCTATATGGTCTAGATGCGTGATATTATTAAAGAGATTGTAACCCTCTTCACGCTTGCTAGCAAGAGGATTGAGCTGTACTTGACCGCCACCTACGTAGAAGTGTTTTGGATGCGTATTTTTCTCGGGCTTGCGCACCTGTACGCCACCTTTTTTCTGATGCTCCATGATATAGCGTGAGATATGGCTCGTAGGATCGTCCAAATCGCCGAAGATGTTGGCTTCCACAGGACATGCCACCACGCATGAAGGCATCATCTCACTAGCGATTCTATGCGCACAGTAGGTACATTTGTCCGCCGTATTGGTCACTGGGTCCATATAGATAGCACCGTATGGACACGCCATCATACAGCCGGCACATCCGATACAGCGCTCTTTGTCGATATTGACGATGCCGTTTTCGAGATAGTGCAACGCACTCACCGGACAGATGCGTTCACACGGGGCATCTTCGCAGTGGTTACAGCGTAGTGGCGTATATGTTCTTTTTGTTTCGGGATAGACACCCACATCCACATATTTAACGCGCAATCTCCAGCTATGCAGGGGGACTTTGTTTTCCACCTTGCAGGCTACCTCGCAACCCTTACACCCCATACAAAGGTCCAGGTCGACCAAAAAGCCTAGCTTCATACCTACTCCTTTAAAACTGATAGAGGTAATGTATAACTTCAGCTTCTCATAACGATAAGCCGAAGTAATTACCGAAAAAGCGCTATTTCATAGCTATCTATAGTTTAACACTCCATCCTTAACTTTCACTAAAATTCATTGCAATCTGATAATTTTCCTAAATAATAGGTATAAAAGAGAAGCTTTTCTTTTGCAATTGTTTTAGTACCCTCATTTCGATAAATAATTTTTAATGATATTAGGACTATTTTTGAATTTATTTTATTATCTGCGTTATGAGTCGCAAGGGAGTAATATCAAAATAGTAGTTGTACGCCTCACAATGTTTGGAGATTTCACGGGAGTTTCGTAGAGGTTGCGACGGTAGGCGAAAACCGGAGGGCCACCACTTTTGGGGCGGTGCGAGGACTATTACCTCTTTGCCACTATCTCTAGCAGCGAGTGCGATGGGATAGGAGCCGATTTTGTGTACGAGACCAAACTCCCCTATCCCATCGGCACTAAAAAGAACTACATCTATAC
>WGBB01000225.1 GCA_015494505.1 Nitratiruptor sp.
CTGCGCGGCATCACACCGAATCCAAAAGCTCCTTGACCTCCTCGTCGCTGAGCTGATGGAAATCGCGGTAGAACTGCCCTACCGCCATGAAATCGACGGGGACTTCTAACACTACCACGCCGTCGGCCGCCTCCTTGAGCAGCGCGATGCTATCTGGGGGCGCCACGGGCACAGCGATGATCACCTCCTTGGCCCCTTCGGCTTTGAGCGCTTTGGCAGCCAGATACATACTCGCTCCCGTCGCCACCCCGTCATCGACGAGTATCACGCGCTTGCCGCGAATATCGAGACGTGGTTTGTTGTAAATGGCGCGCTTTTGGCGTATACTCTCGAGGATTTTCGCCTCTTGCTCGTCGATGTAGGGACGCGAGACATTGAGCATCGCCACTGCGCGCTCGTTGATATACTCCATCCCGTTTTCGCTGATGGCTCCGATGGCGGCTTCCGGATTGTAGGGGGAGGGGATTTTTTTGACAAAAAAGATATCCATCGGTAGATGCAGCATCTTCGCGATTACCTGCGCTACAGGCACGCCGCCTCTTGGCAGAGCCACCACGATAGTTTCGGGATCATCTTGATAGATAGCGAGCTTTTTTGCCAGCAGCTCACCTGCTTCGAATCTGTCGCTAAAAACCATATTTTTCCTCCCGTTTTTTGATTATAATAGCACAAAAGGAGGCGCGATGATTGCACTGTTGCAGCGTGTGCGAGAGTCCTGGGTGCGCATCGATGGCATCGAGGTAGCCCGCATCGGACGAGGACTCAATATTTTACTAGGCGTGATGCAGGGCGATACGAGCGAAGATATAGAAAAACTCGTTAGAAAAATCATCAATATGCGCATCTTCCCAAATGATGCGGGGAAATTCGACAAAAACATCCTCCAAATCGGCGGCGAAGCGCTGGTGGTAAGCCAGTTTACCTTAGCAGCCAACATCAAAAAAGGCAACCGCCCCGATTTCACCGCAGCGATGCCGCCCACCGAAGCCGAGCGGCTCTACGAGGAGTTCGTCGCGACCTTGCGCCGTCACATTCCTGTGCAAACGGGCAGATTCGGCGCGATGATGGAAGTGGGCATCATCAACGACGGTCCCGTCACAATCATAGCAGATTCGAGGCAGTTATGAAGCGACTCTTTGCACTACTTATGGCCCTTATGGCCCAAGGAGCCGTCATCCAACCGGCCGATAAGAGTTCCTATCATCCCATAGCCTCCCCTCTTCCACCCACCGACTGCAAAGGCTTCTATGCCACTGCCGTACCTTGGCAAAAGCGCCTCGATTTTTACAAAAATTTCACCGTCGTAGAATTTGGCAGCTTCGAGGATATCGCCGACGCGGATACCCAAGGATTCGACAAAATCGTGGCGTACGAATGGATGGCGGGATTCTATCGCTTTGAGCGCAACGTTTTTACCCGCTACGCCCTCGCGCATCCCAAGAAGCTTCTAAATCGAGAGCCCATCTCAAAGGAAGACTACTTCTACGACATGTGCGATGCTGAGCTAGTAGACAAGCGTGTGGAGTATCTAGTGAGCGAAGTCAAAAGACTCCACATCGCAGGCCTCTTTTTCGACTGGGCCAACGACCTCTTTTTAGATGAAGAGGAGTATCGCCCTTTAGCCGAAACACTCAAAAAACGACACCCTCATACCGATTACGCAGCATGCCTTAAGCATTTTTTGGCCAGGCTCAAAACGCACCACATCCTCATCATCACCAACCAAGCCTACCGCAATCCCGAACTGCTCCAATATGTGGACTACGATATGTGCGAGAGCTACATGAGTGCGGTGGAAGAGAGCGATACAATAGCTCCTATCGGCAACGTCATTACCAATATCCCCTACACACTCTACCAGCCCCTCGAGGAAGTGTTCGCTTATTTCGACCATTTTCACAAACTTCAAAAGCGCTACGGGTTCAAAAATATGATATACATGAACTACCTGGCTCCCAAATTTGTCACCACCTCCAAAGGCTTAGAAGCACAAAAGCCGATCGAGGGAATTTACTATAACTACGTTCTGGCAAAACTGGGAGGCTTCGCGCAGTTTTCAGAAGTGCCTTTCGATCATACTCTCGAGATCGATCCCATCTACTTTTACGACCTGGGTACACCTCTGAATGGCATGCGCAAAGAGGGGGATATCTATTTTCGTTTCTTCTCCAAAGGTTTCGTCCTTTTGGCGCCCACGCTCCATCAGGAGCGCTATATCGCTATAGATATGCCAAAAAGCTTGTACGATCTTAAAGAGGGGTGCAAGCTTCTTTCTATCAAGGGCAAGGTTACCATTCGCCTCGCGCCTGTTTATGACGAGATCGTTGAGCGCTACGAACCCATCGCAAAGGTCTTTTTGTATGAAGATTAACTACCTCATCACAGATCGCTCAGGCGGCGTGAGCACCCCTCCCTACGAGAGTCTCAATATCGCCTACCACGTGGGGGACGACCCCGAAGCCGTACGGCGCAATCGCGAAATAGTCGCGCAAAAAATAGGTTTGCAGGCTATCCAGTATGCCAACCAGGTACACGGCAAGGAGGTGCTTGTAATCGAGAGCCTCATCGACCCTGCCCCCGCATGCGACGGCTTCGTCACCGATAAGCCCGGCATAGGTCTGGCTATCATGAGTGCGGACTGCTACGGTGTATTGTTCTATGACCCTAAAGGCATCATCGGCGCCGTGCATGCGGGCCGAGCGGGTGCGACTCTTGGCATCGTCACCGAAGCGATAAAAAAGATGCGCTCTCTGGGTGCCCAAACTATCAGCGCCGTCATCTCACCCGGGATACATCGCTGCTGCTATGAAGTTTCGCAAGAGTTAGCCAAAACCTACCCTCCCAAATATATCCAAGGGCGCCATCTGGATATAAAAGCGCTTCTTTACGACCAATTAAGAGCCGAAAATGTAGAATCTATCATAGACTACGCCGTCTGTACCGCCTGCGATAGGCGCTACTACTCCTATCGCCGCGACGGTGTGACGGGGCGATTTGCATCGATTATCTGGATGGAGGAGTGATGGAAGAGCTCTTTTCGATCATACCGGATTTGCCTGGAGTGCGGGTCTTTTGCTTTGGCGAAGAGTGCCACATACCGGCACTTGCTGGGTATTGCGAAGAAAAAGGGTATTACCTCGAAATCGTAGCTTTCGATGACAACACCTACGAAGCGCTCCAAAGATTACCGGCTAAAGTGCGGCGCATCGATGAGGCAAAAGAGCGCTACAATCTACGCTCGATGGCTTTTGACACCGTCTTCGTGCCCATCGATATCGAAAAGCTTGCAGACAAAGAGCAGTTCTTTCGCAAAATCTATCGCCTGATGAAAAACGCAGGCGACCTCATCGTGCTCATCCCGCCCGCTAAAAGCGAAGAGATGGAAGCCTTTTTGCAAGAGCTCAACTATGTAGCCATCAACCCTATCAAGCTACAAAACGGTAGCGTAGCCATAACCGCCAAGAAAATGCACGGATGGGCGAAGGTGTAGTATAATAGCGCTATGGATATATATAAAGATTTTATAGATAACAGCATCAATCCCTTCATACTCTTTGATTCTGCGGGTGAAGTCCTCGAATACAACAAAGAGGGCGAATATATCCTCTCCATCGCCAAAAAAGAGGAGCTTTTCAATCTCGCAATCTCGCACGCCTCTATGAGTTTTGGGTTCAAGCACTCCTTTATCGATCTTGATATCGGACATGCGAGCTTTTGCGCCATCACCGTAGGCTATAAAGATAGCGAACGCCTGGGGCTGATGCTGCATAAGAACGTGTGCAGCAAAAAGGTTGCCCCGCCATCCCATGAGCTGCAAAGCGCAAATATTTTCACCCTCATCGATATCGCCATCAATACCAATCTCGACGAAAACAGCAAAATCACCGCCGAATACGATGTCTCTATCCCCGAATTCAAACTGGACATCAAGAGATTTTTACAACTGCTCAACAAAATCTTCAAAGCCCTGCGCGATGCAGCCCATATCTATATCAAAGTAACCATCGCTACGGGCCGCAGTATCAAAATCAACAAGAAGAAATATCAAGTGGTGCTGGTAGAGATTCGCAGCCAAGAAGTGGCAAAACTTGCTATCAAAGATGACGAATTCTTTCTCTCTTACGACAAAGACCGCCTCACGATAGAGCTGCCTTTTATTCTTTAAATCCGTATCTTTTAAGCTTAGTGGTCAATGTGGCTCGATTGAGCTGCAAGGCTTTCGACATCGCCAAGGCACTGCGAAAACGTTTCTTCGCTGCACGCAAGAGGGGAATCTCGAAAAATCGCAAAAGCGCTTTATATCCCTCTTCGATATGAGGTTCTAAAAACTCCTCGAGCATCTGCATCATCTTTTCATCATCCATCGTCGCAAAAAGTGCACGCTCATAGACGCTACGCTTGAGGCTGATTGCGTTTTTGGATAGGTCCACCGCAAACTCTTCATCGAAGGTCTCCAGCTCGAACTCCTCGCGCGCTTTTTTGATATAGGCCTTTTTCAAAGCTTCCACATCTTCGGGACGCTCACGCAGCGGCGGAATTGTTACGATTATAGGGAAATACTCTTCGTAAATAGCGCGTTCATCGGTGGCCGCTGCGATGATGCGTACCCCCTTAAAACGGCGCATAAAGGCTATTACATCCTGGACATTTTCAAAATCGCGCACAAATACCGCTTCGCTTTCGAGCTTATCGGGCATTTGAGCGACGCTATAGTGAGGAATCTTGTCAAACAAAGAGCTTACAAGCGTCTCTTTGCCCGTCCCCGCTTCCCCGAGAATGAGGATATTGACGGGAAGCTTTGCGGCGGCTTTGACGACGTTGTAGACCTTGATGCTGCTGGGCGATTTTGCGATGAAATTCTGCATCCTCTCTCCTTGTATAAAAATTATACAAAATAATTTTTTGTAATAGACTAAAATTTTGAGCGAAATCCAATTTCTCAAAGGAGTTTCGATGAAAAAGTGGCATTTGGCACTTCTAGCCTTGCTGCCAAGCTTCGCAATGGCGGAAGATAAACTGAGCAGCGGTGATACGGCATGGATGATCGTGGCCACCGCATTCGTCATGCTCATGACCCCTGCAGGTCTGGCACTTTTTTATGGCGGTATGACACGTGCAAAAAACGTGCTCAATACCTACATGATGGTCTTCATCGCCTACGTTTTGGGCTCTATCGTTTGGGTACTGTGGGGCTATTCCCTCTCTTTTAGCGGTGACGGCGCCATCATAGGCGACCTTTCTAAAATCTTCCTCAAAGGCGTGACCACCGATAGCCTCAGCGGCACATATCCCGAATTCGTCTTTATCGCATTCCAGGGAACATTCGCGGCTATTACGGTAGCCATCGCCAGCGGTTCGGCAATTGAGCGTATGAAGTTCTCCACTTGGGTACTCTTTACGATTCTTTGGGTGACATTCGTCTACGCACCTATTGCGCACATGGTTTGGGGCGGCGGTTTCTTGTACAACGATGGCGCACTCGACTTCGCCGGCGGTACGGTCGTACATATGAACGGCGGTCTGGCTGGACTCGTGCTTGCACTCTTCCTTGGCAAACGTAAAGGCTATCCAAAAGAGGCTATGCATCCATCCAGTGTTATTCTCACGGCTCTTGGTGCGGCGATCCTTTGGTTTGGATGGTTCGGCTTCAACGCGGGAAGCGAATTTGCAGCAGACGGTGTAGCAGGAAGCGCACTGCTTATGACAAACTTCGCAGCTGCGGTAGCGGCTCTTGTATGGGTGCTTATTGAATGGGTTGTCTATAAAAAACCGACGCTGCTTGGTGCAGCTACCGGTGCGGTGGCAGGGCTCGTCGCTATCACGCCTGCAGCAGGTTTTGTGGATGTCCTGGGAGCGCTCATCATCGGTGCCGGCGGTAGCGTAATCGGCTTTTGGGGCGTTGCGTGGCTCAAAAAAGTCTTCAAGTACGACGACAGTCTCGATGCCTTCGGTGTACACTTCCTTGCAGGGCTTTGGGGTGCACTGGCGACAGGACTTTTTGCACTGCAAAACCTCGCTTGGGACGGTAGCCCGCTCAAAGACCACGGCGACAGAGCCGCTCAGATGATGGTACAGCTCGAATCAGTAGCCGTGACGATGATTTTCACAGCTGTTGCCACTGCAGTGGTCTACTTCGTCTCCAGCTTGCTCACAGGCGGCGGTAGAGTCGACGAAGAGACAGAGGTTATGGGTCTTGACGAAGCTGTGCATGGTGAGCGCGGTTTCAACCTCAAATAATGCCTAAGGAGCTTAGATGAAAAAGATAGAAGCGATTATCAAACCTTTCAAACTCGAAGATGTCAAAGAGGCTCTCAGCGAAGCCGGCATCACCGGTATGACCGTCACCGAAGTCAAAGGCTACGGTCGCCAGCAAGGGCACAGCGAGCTCTATCGCGGTGCCGAATATGTGGTGGATTTCTTGCCGAAAGTCAAAATCGAAGTGGTGGTCAAAGATGACGATGCCGAGATGGTAGTCCAAAAAATCTCCGAAGCTGCCCGCACGGGCAAAATCGGGGATGGTAAAATCTTCGTCAGCGATATCGACAAGGTCATTCGTATCCGCACAGGCGAAACGGATGAGGAGGCTCTCTAAGAGCCCCTTATCTTCGTTATCCACTCATCCAATCTCTTTTCATACCCCACTCCCCTACTCTCATAGAAACGCATCGGCTTGCTCATATACTCTTGCTCCACATATCCACCATAGTCGTGCGGGTACTTGTAGCCTGTAAATTTTGGCGGCAAGAGGTGTTTGGGGATAGGATATATTTCACCCTCCTCTACCGCTTTGATCGCTTTGTTGATAGCCGTATAAGCGGCATTGGACTTGGGCGAGGATGCGAGATAGATGACGCACTGCGAGAGAATGATGCGCGCTTCGGGATAGCCTATCTGTTTGACTGCATCCATCGTAGCCACCGCTAGAGGCAGGGCATTGGGATTGGCGTTGCCGATATCTTCACTGGCCAGTATCACCAGGCGCCTGGCGATAAATTCAGGCGGCTCGCCGCTTACAATGAGACGCGCCAGATAGTAGAGCGCCGCGTCGATGTCGCTGCCGCGGATGCTTTTTATCAGTGCACTGGCCAAGGCATAGTGGGTCTCGTCGCTCTTGGCCCCCTCGTGGTAGCTACTGGGAGCTAACTTTTGTAAAAGCTCCAAATCGATATGGCTCTCGATAGCAGCGGCCGTGCGCACGAACTTGATGACGTTGCGCGCATCCCCCTGGGAGATACGCAGTAAATATGTCAACGCCTCTTCGCTTATCTCGCAGCCGAGCTTCTCGCACACGCGCTTGGCGATAGTACGCAGCTCCTCATCACTTAGCGGCTCGAAAGCAAAGAGCATCGAGCGCGAGCGAATAGCGGCCGTAAGGGAAAAGAAGGGATTTTCGGTACTAGCACCGAGGATGAGCGCCTGCTCCTTTTCCATAATGGGCAGCAGCACCTCTTGCTGTGTGCGAGACAATCGATGGACTTCGTCGATGAAGATGAGAGGCCTTAGAAGCGCACCCTCGTAGCGCGCCACGATTTTGCGGATTTCCTCGATCTTGAGGCTGGTGGCGTTGAGCTCGTAAAAATCGCGCCCGAGGGTGTGAGCGATGATGCGAGCGAGCGTCGTTTTGCCGGTACCGGGAGGACCGTAGAAGAAGGAGTGGGGAAGGGCGTTTTTTTCGAGGAGTTTGCGCAGCGGCGCATCTTCGCCCACCAGATGCTTTTGCCCCACGAACTCTTCGAAACTCTTGGGGCGAAAACTCTTATCCATCGACTACTTTGACGTAGAGTTCGCGCACGTCGCGCGGTCCGTCATATTCACAAAAGAAGATTCCTTGCCATTTGCCAAGGACCAGTTTCGCATCTTCTACCGGAATCGCCACGCTGTTACCCGTTAGAGCCGATTTGAGGTGCGCATCGGCATTTTCGCCATGGGCGTAGCGGTCGCTTTTGGGCACGAGGCGGCTCATATGCGCCAGGAAGTCTCGCTGCAGTCCCGGGTCGACGTTTTCAAACAGCAGCACACCCGTGGTGGTGTGGGGCGAATATACCACGCAGTTGCCGTCTCTGATGCCGCTTTTTATCACCGCCTCTTTGACGATTTCGGTGATTTCGATCATTTCGGACTTATGATGGGTTTTGAGAGTGAACTTTTGTATCATCCACTTCCTTTAGAAATTGGCGTAGTTTTTCATACTCTTTCTTGGTTAGATAGCGCGTCTTGCCTTTTGGCAAGGCATTGAGCTTTATCCAGCCATATTCCACTCTCTTTAAGTCTACCACATCTTTGCCAAAATGTGCGAAAAATCTCCTGATTTCTCTATTTTTCCCCTCCGTCAACGCCACTTTGAGCTTGGAGAAGGTAGGAGAATTCTTATCGATGCGATAGGCAAAAAAAGGAGCGAATTTCATCGCGCGTATCTCACTCTTTTCGTGCGCACCGGCGCTAGCATCTTCGAGCTCGAGACCTTCGCGCATCGCCTCTTCCATCTGGGGCGTCACTTCGCCGCGGATTTTTACGTTATATACGCGAGGAATATCGCTTTCCATGAGTGCTTGCGCAACTTTGGGCGAGTCTGTAAGGAGCAATAGCCCTTCGCTGGCAAAATCGAGACGCCCTACGGGGATGAAATGGCGAAATTTGCCGGGGAGGCTCTGATAGATAGTCCTGCGGCCCCGCTCATCTTTCTTGCTCACTAGCTCCCCTTTTGGCTTGTGATAGACGATGACGGTGTAGCCGCGCTTTTGCTTGACGAGCTTGCTGCCAATAAACACCTTGTCACCCGGCTGCACATCGTAAAAGGGCTCCGTAACCACCTGACGATTGACTTTGACGCGCCCCTCTTGGATGAGCCTATCGGCTTCGCGGCGCGAATAGGTGGTGTTGTGGGAGATGAATTTATTGAGCCTCATTTGATGCCTGCCTCCACGAGATCGTGAATATGGAGTACTCCTACGGGTCTGTTCTCGCTATCTGTAATGACCAGCATCTGGATTTTGTGCTCTTCGATCTTGCGCAGCGCATCGCTTGCGAGCATCTGGGTATCTTGGATCGTTTTGGGATGTTTCGTAGCGTATGCGAATGCAGGCGTATCGAGATCGAAATCCTCTTTCATCAGGGCCCTGCGCAAATCGCCGTCGCTGAGCACGCCGACAAGCTTCCCATCTTTATCGGTGATGAGTACGTTGCCAAGTTTTCCGGCACTCATCGTCACGATCGCTTCACGAAGCGGCGTAGCGTCGGTGATGACGGGCAAGTTTTCACTGCGCATCAGGTCTTTGACCTTTACAAAGAGCCGCTTGCCCAGCGAACCGCCCGGATGAAAAGAGGCGAAGTCGCTTACCTTGAAATCCCGCTTTTTCATCAGACACACCGCCAACGCATCGCCCAGCGCCATCGTCAGTGTCGTGGAAGCTGTAGGAGCCGCCTGCAAGGGACACGCCTCTCGCTCTACGGCGATCGATATATTCACATCGCTATAACGAGCCAAAGTGGAGTCGGGATTGCCCGTCATACCGATGAGGGGAATATCGAAACGCTTGATATGGGGAAGAATCTTGATAAGCTCCTCGCTCTCGCCGCTGTAGCTAATAGCGAGCACCCCGTCTTCCTTGCCTATCATCCCCAAATCCCCGTGGAGGGCTTCAGTAGGGTGGATGAAAAAACTGGGAGTACCCGTAGAAGCGAAGGTTGCAGCCATCTTGGAACCCACTAGACCGCTCTTGCCCACGCCTGTGACGATGAGCTTGCCTTTGAGGCCGTAGATAATCTCCACAGCCTCGTCGATATTTTTGCCGATGCGATTTTTCGAAGCTTCCAGCGCGGCAGCCTCTATATCGAGCACCTCTTTAGCAATAGCAGCGAAATCCATCTGTTTTCCTTACATGATAAAGAGCGTCGGCACGATGGTGGGGTACTTCTTATATTTTCTAAAGATGTGTTTGCGTACCACCTGGCGAAAGTCGTTTTCAAGCTTTCTGGGCGCTTCTACGAGCTCAGGCTTGTTCATTAAGAGCTGCTCCAAAAGTCCGCTTATTTCTTGCTCGAACTCTCTATCTTTCTTATCGGCTACAAGCCCGAAGCTGCTGACTTTTGGCTTGGTGATGAACTTTTTCGTATCTTTGGAAATTTGCGCCACGATGATGACGATACCCTCCGTGGCCATTTTCTGACGGTCGATCACCACGTCGCTCTCGATCTCTTCGCCGAGTTGATTGTCGATATAGGCTTTGCCTGTGCGCACAGTGCGCACCTTTTTCATATATTTTGGCGTCACTTCGATCTGATCGCCGTCGCTCATGAGGTAGATGTTGCGCTCAGGAATCCCGCAGGCAACGGCGGTGTCTTTGTGTTTCTTGATGTGGTTATACTCGCCGTGTACGGGAAGAAAAAATTTGGGCTTGGTGAGGCGCAGCATCAGTTTTTGCTCCTCCTGCGCGCCGTGGCCGGAGACGTGAATCTCGCTAAAGTCCTGGTACGCTACCGTCGCACCGCACTTTTGGATGAAGTTGATGAGGCTTGAGACGCTGCGCTCGTTGCCCGGAATCGCTTTGGCAGAGAGGATGATGGTATCGGTAGGCTTGATTTTGACATGGCGATGCTCGTTGGTGGCCATGCGATAAAGGGCACTCATCGCCTCACCCTGGCTACCCGTAGTGACGATGAGAATCTCATCATCGCGATATTTGCCCAATTCATGGGGCTCGATGAAAATATTTTGCGGCAGTTTCACATAGCCCAGCTCCATAGCAATATCGAGGTTTTTCTCCATAGAGCGCCCGATGATACAAACTTTTCGACCATATTTTATACCGTGTTCGATAGCCTGATAGACACGGTGGATATTGGAACTAAATGTGCTCATGAGCACACGTCCCTTGGCACGTGAAAAGAGCAGGTCGAAGGTGGGTCCCACACTCGCTTCGGACTTGGTGATGCCGGGATTGTGGGAATTTGTCGAGTCGCTGAGCAGCAACAGCACGCCCCTTTCTCCATAGTAGGCCAGTCGATGCAAGTCTGCCGGATAGCCGTCTATCGGTGTGTGGTCGATTTTGAAATCCCCCGTATGGATGATGGTGCCGGCTTCCGTGGTAATAGCCAAAGATGAGGCATCGATGATGGAGTGGGTCATATGCATCCACTCTACTTCAAAATCGCCGATTTTGATGGGTTTGCGCTTTTCTACATAGCGAAAGTAGCTTTTGTATTGGCGCATATTGTGCTCGTCAAACTTGTTGCCTATCATGCCTAACGGCAGGGGAGTACCGTAGATAGGAAACTGCATCTCCTTAAATAGATAGGGTACGGCACCGATATGGTCTTCGTGGGCATGGGTGATGACGATACCGTGGATTTTGTGTTTGATTTCGCGAAGATAGCTAAAATCGGGAATGAGGATATCCACGCCATGCATATCTTCGGTAGGAAAGCTCATTCCCACGTCGATAACGATAGCGCTCTTCTCGGTCTCTATGACGGTAATATTGCCGCCGATTTCTCCAAGGCCCCCTAGTGGGGTGATACGCACTTTGCCGTTGGTACGGCTATTGACACGCGGAGTGAGGCGCGATTGGTGCATGCGCTCATTGGCAGCAATTGCCTTTTTGATATCGCGATATACTCCGCTGCCTCCCTGATTGCGGCGGTTACCACGGTTTCTGCCGTTTTGGTTTGTATTTGATTGTTGATTATTGGTCTGAGGCTGCTGGGATTGCTGCGTCTTTTCCATCTATCTGCTCCTTTAGCATTTCATATAGTCGGTGATAGATGGATGTGCTAGCTTCGTGAGGTCGCATAGTGGAAGCAATCCCGAGACGGGAAAAGATCTCCAAGAGCCGATCTTTGGGATAGTGCTGTGCTAAATTTTTCAAAAGCGTTTTCCTCGGCTGCTTAAATGCAATCTTGAGAAAACGCATAAACTCTGTATCCTCGAGATTACGCTTTTTCTGGATCAAAATCACAGCCGAATCCACTTTGGGAGGAGGATTGAAGGAGGAGGGTTTAACCACCGTCACTCGCTTCGCCTCTCCAACACTTTGCGCCAGGACCGCAAGCGAGGAGAACTCCTTTTGGCCAGGCTGGGCACAAAACTTATCCGCCACTTCCTTTTGCAGCATGACCAAAATGTTCTTGCAACGCTTGTCGGTAAGCGCCTTTACAACGATATTGGTCGCCACATAGTAGGGCAGATTAGCAACAAGATCGTACTCTTCGTCGATCAGCTCTTGCTTCCAATGATCTATGACGTCACCGCAAACTAGTCGCAATCGACCAGCTGCGAGCTCTTTTGCAAATTTTTGTCGCAAAAGGGCGCATAGATCTCTATCGATCTCAAAAGCTATCACATCCTTATGTTCGAGTAGCTTTTGCGTCAAATCACCTAATCCAGGCCCAATCTCCACGATTTTGTGGTCCGTCTTGGGCATCGATTGGATGATCTTCGCAAGGACTGCACTATCTTTGAGAAAATTTTGTCCAAATCGTTTTTTCGCTTCTACCTTCACATTCCCCCGATAATACACAAAAATTACTAAAGAACCGATTAAATATACTATAGCCACATTTCGCAAACAAGTCAATGGTTTGCAACTTCACACTCTATCCCCATCTCATATAGCGTATTTCGAATAGGGCACTCTTGACATTCAGGACGTCTAGGCTTACAATAGAGCTGTCCGAAAGAGACCAAAAGGCGGTTGAGCCCCGGTCGTAGCTTTTTAGGCAATAGCTCTTCCAACACCCTATCCGTTTCCCGGGCGCTTTTTGTTTGCACAAGTCCCCAACGATTGAGAATCCTATGCACATGGGTATCCACGGCCACATAGGGCAGAGCATAGGCACTCTCTAGTACGATTTTGGCCGTTTTGCGCCCGACTCCTTTAATGGAGCAAAGCTCTGCGAGACTTTGCGGCACCTTGCCCTCGAAACGCTCCAACAATACGCGAGAGATTTCCCGTATCGCTTCAGCTTTACGCCTATACATCCCCACAGGATAGATGGCTTTCTCTATCGTTTCACGTGAAACATGCACCATCTCCTGGGGCGTATCCGCTATGGCAAAGAGGCGATTTGCGGCCTCAAGCGTGACGGTATCCTTCGTACGCAA
>WGBB01000226.1 GCA_015494505.1 Nitratiruptor sp.
TTGTACCCGGAAACAGCTATATCTATGAAGTGTATGCAATCGACCAAAACGGCATAAAATCTGATCCAAGCAAAAAAATCGAGATCAAGATTCCTAAAGCCGAATAATGCCGCATATCAAGGCAAAACGGATCGAAAATATCAAACTCCCCTCGACGGTAGGGGAGTTTCGCTACAACTGGCTTGCTACGCCTCTTCAAGAGGGGGAGAGCTCTTTGGTAGATGTAAGCTACAAAGATAAACATTTTCTTCTCGAGCTTAAGCCAAAGAGCGACTCCATCCTTATCAAACCTGATAAAACCACGCGTATCTCACCTACATCCGTGATGAAAGAAGCACTGCGCGGTTTTTTGCAAACGGCCGATGTGGAGGTGATAAGTGACAACCTAGCGCAAAAAAAGGATCACGCCAAGAAAGCGGAGCCCCATCTCAAGCCTATAGATTTTTTCATCGACTCCTTTCCTACCGATAAAGAGGTATGGATAGAAGTGGGGTTTGGAAGCGGCAGGCATCTACTCTATCAAGCAAAGAGCAATCCCGATATCCTTTTTATCGGCATTGAAATACACAAACCCTCCATCGAACAGCTTCTTAAGCAGATAGCTCTGCAAAAGATAGAAAACATTTTAGTGGTCGATTACGATGCGAGGCTCTTTTTGGAGTTTGTTCCCTCCAATATCGTGGGCAAAATCTTTGTGCATTTTCCCGTACCGTGGGACAAAAAGCCGCACAGGCGCGTCATAAGCTCCGCGTTCATCCAAGAGGCCAAGCGTGTACTCAAAAAGGGAGGAGTGCTGGAGCTTCGCACCGATAGCGAAAACTACTTCCGCTACAGCTTCGACCTTTTTATGCAAGAGCCAAAAGCCGAGATGGAGGTGACGAAAAATATAGAACCTCCAATTAGCAGCAAATATGAAGATAGGTGGGTGCGCCTGGGCAAAGACATCTATGATATTCGTTTCGTTTCGTTAGAAAACTCTCCACCTTTAGAAAGAAATTTCGATTTCTTCTTCACTAATATACAATTTAATGGTAATATTTTGGCGAAACTTGATACCAAACCAATGGTTTTTGAAGACTATTTCATACATTTTGAGAAGACGTATCGCATCGACAATAAGCGCTATTTGATAAAGCTCTCTTTCGGAAGTTTCGATAGGCCGGAACATAAATATCTGCTTATGGGACCGGAGGGCATCCGCTACTATCCGACTCTCCCGGTACTATCGCGAGCAAATATCAAAGCGCACAAAAAACTAGAAGAGATATTCCATGGCTAAAAACGTCATTGTAGCAAAAGACCTCTATCTTGAGTACAAAAAAGATACTCCAATCATAAAAGAGTCCACCTTCTCCATCAAGAGCGGAAGTTTTGTTTTTATTACGGGTCCTAGCGGAAGCGGCAAAAGTACGCTCCTTAAATCCTTTTACGGTGAGCTGCGTCCCAGAAGCGGTATTTTGCAAATAGGGGGAGTTTCTCTCAACGATATAAAATCTTCGAAACTCGCTTTTTTGCGAAAGTATCTAGGAATCATTTTTCAAGATTACAAACTTATCAAAGAGTGGACCGTTAAAAAAAACGTCATGCTTCCGCTTCTCATAGCGGGATATAGCAAAAATGTTTGCGAAGCACAGACTGCGAGGCTTCTCAAACATGTGCGGCTAGAGGGCAAAGAGGATTACTATCCTTTGGAGCTTAGCGGTGGTGAGCAGCAGCGCGTCGCAATGGCAAGAGCCTTGGCGCACAACCCCGTCATCATTTTGGCTGATGAGCCCACGGGTAACCTCGATGAGTACTCCTCACGCGTTATATGGAATCTTTTAGAGGGAGCCAATGAGCAGCTGGGCACCACGGTAGTGGTGGTGACACACTCCATTCCCACCAATCTCAAAGTACCTTTCAAACACTTTTACATAGAAGATGGGAAAGTTTATGAAATCTCTTAAGAACCATATATCTCTCATCATTCCGCTCTTTGCCATTTTATTTGCTGTGGAGTTTTACTTCATCGTCGACAAAGCAATAGCAGAATATCGCAAAAATATGAGCAAAGACTACTCCATCATCGTCGTTTCCAAAAAACCTATCACACTCCAAGAGCTCAAAGCGTATGAACCGCACGTAACCTCTCTCAAAGAGGTGGATAGCTCATTGGTTATCAACCGACTCAAGCAAAACGGAATAACGATAAATTTCAAGGAGCTTAAGAACTTCTTGCCCAAGTTTTACAAAGTCTATCTCGATCATTTTCCCTCTCCCGATGAGATACATGCAATCAAAAAAAAGTTACTCAAATATAAAGATATTACGCGTGTCGAAGTCTTTTTGAAAGTGCATGAAAAAATTTATCACTTTTTGCTCTTTTTGCAAGGAATGTCGCAGATATTTTTGATTATAGTTTTCGTAACAAGTATTTTGCTGGTATTTAAACAGATAGAAGTGTGGCATCTTGAGCACAAGGAACGGATGTATATCATGGCTCTTTTCGGTGCCCCTTTGTGGATGCGCAATGCGATTTTGATCAAGCTCTCGGTTATCGATACATTTATCAGTGCATTCTTGGTCTATCTGCTCTATCTCTATTTCATTACAACCGACTATCTCAAAAACCTCTTGGGTGTGGAACAGATCAATATTACCGCAGGCGATATTTTCCATGACCTTTTGTGGTTGGTAGGGCTAGGACTTTTGATTTCGGTCATCAACGTACTGATCGTTTCTCTAAGGCAGCCTAGGATATGATGCGCAGAGTCATCACTTTTCTTTTGGGCTTTTCTTTGCTCTATGCCGCAAATATAGATAGGCAAATACGCGCATCCCAAACGAAGCTGCAGCTAACGAAGCGACAGATACAAGGCGTCAATACCAAACTCGCTAAATTGGCGCGTGATATTAGATCTTTGACAAAAGATCTCAAAAAGATCGATGCGAAACTCCAGACTCTCAACGTACTCATCCAGTCTGCGCAGGAAAAATACCAGCATCAAATCGCCGAATACAACCAAACAAAAGAGCAGATTACACAATTGACTACGAAGGAGAAGAAGCTTCAGCAAGAGCTGATACTCCTCATTTCAAACTCTTTTGCTAAATCGCTTCTGCTAACTTCTATGCAAAATCCCACCGAAGAGGATCTCGTTAAAGAAGAGATTCTCAAGTCGATCCAGTTCTACGAAGATGAGCGGCTCAAAAAAGTTTCTAAAGAGTACAGAAAGACGAAAGAGGCGCTAGAAAAGAAGCAAAAGCATCTTAAAGATTTGGAACGTTCCATTGCTACCTATCTCACTAATAAAGCAGAGCTAGAACAGCTTAAAAAGCGGAAGAAAAAGAGCCTGGCGCTTTTGAAAAAGAAGCAAAAACGCTACGATCAAGAAAAAAACGACCTTTTAGCTCAGCAGCGTGAACTGGCCGCTACTCTCAAGCGACTCCAGATTATCAAGGAGTCGCAGCGAAGCGCTCGTGCCGGCAAAGGCGTCAAAGTCAAAAAGTATGAGCAAAGCTACAAGAAATTACGTACATTGCGCTATACGGGTCCTAAAACCATTCCGCCTTTGGATAAATTCATCATAACGAAACGTTACGGTATTTACAAAGACCCTATCTATAATATCGAGATACCCAATGAAAACATAGAACTCAAGCCGCTTTTGCCCAATGCAAAAGTGCGTAACGTCCTCAACGGCAAGATCGTGCTGGCCAAATGGACTCCGCATCTTCGCAATGTCGTAGTGGTCAAACATAACGGTGGGCTATATACGATTTATGCCTATATCGATAAGCTCTCGCCTTATGTTAAAAAAGGACGAAGAATAAAGAAGGGATATGTTCTGGGCCGTGTGAATACGAAACTCATTTTTGAAGTGACGAAGAACAATGCCCACATCAATCCCCTCGACCTCATTCGCGTCAAGTAGATAAGCCATTTATTAGCTCTTTTTCGATATAATTGGCAAACTTCTCAAAGAGGACTGCAATGGCGAAACGGGTACTCATCAAATTTTCCGGTGAAGCCCTGGCTAATGAGGATGGCCACGGGATAAATAGCAAGACCCTCAAATTTATCGCATCCGAAATCAAGCCTCTCGTCGATGCCGGCGTGGAGGTGGGTCTCGTCGTGGGCGGCGGCAACATCATCCGTGGCGTGAGTGCTTCCAAAGAGGGCATCATCAAGCGCAGCAGCGGTGATTACATGGGCATGCTCGCAACCGTCATCAATGCCGTAGCACTCCAGGAGGCTTTGGAATATTTCGGGCTCAAAGCGCGTGTCCAGAGCGCGATCAATATGGAGGAGATTTGCGAGCCATTTATCGTACGCCGTGCCATCAGGCATCTTGAAAAAGGGCGTATCGTTATATTCGCCGCCGGGACGGGCAATCCCTTTTTTACCACCGACACGGCTGCCACATTGCGTGCCGTAGAGATCGGTGCCGAGATGATCATCAAGGCCACCAAGGTAGACGGCGTATACGACAAAGATCCCGCAAAATTTCCCGATGCTAAGAAAATCCCTCGCCTTACTTACGATGAAGCGCTTCAAGACAACATTAAAGTAATGGACGACACATCCATAGCGCTGGCAAAAGACAATAGCCTGCCAATTGTGGTATGCAACATGTTCGAAGAGGGGAACCTCTACGACATCATCGTCAACAACGATTTCAACAAATGTTCTATAGTCACAGACAAAAAGGAGAATGCATGAGACTTGAAAAAATCGCTGCGAAAGCTTTGGAAAACGTAGGATACGATCGCTATCTTCTCTCCATAGCCGTGGCCAAGCGAGCAAATGAGTTGGCTACGGGAAGCGAGCCGCTCATCGATATCGATGTAAAAAAATATAAATATACGGATATCGCTATCATGGAAATCGCGGAAGGGAAGTTGAGTATCGAGGTGAAGAAAAAATCGTAAATGAAAGAGTTCATAGACAAAGTCTCTTCCATCCATGACGTAGAGCAGGCTGAAAAACTCCTCTATAGTCTCTGCCCTTCTAACCCCACCATCAAAGAAGCTCTCGAGTTCGCCAAAGAGGCGCACCGAGGGCAGTATCGCAAAAGCGGTGAGCCCTATATCATCCATCCTATTTTGGTAGCCGCCATCACGGCATATGTGACCAATGACCAGACGATGGTGGTGGCCGCACTTTTACATGATGTAGTCGAGGATACCGACAAAAATATCGACGAGATAGAAGAGCATTTTGGAAAAGAGGTGGTGGAGCTTGTGGAGGGGCTTACAAAAATCGTGGCGATTCGCTCCGAAGAGTTGGTGCCCTCGCACTCCAACGAAAAGCTCATCACCTCCGCACTCTCTTTTCGCAAGATGCTCATCGCCTCTATCAAAGACGTGCGTGTGCTCATCATCAAACTCTGCGATAGGCTTCATAACATGCTCACCCTCGATGCGCTTCCAAAGCACAAGAAAAAACGCATCGCAGAAGAGACGCTGGTAGTCTACGCTCCCATTGCGCACCGTTTGGGGATAGCTTCGATAAAGAACTATCTCGAGGACCTGAGCTTCTACTATCTTTTCCCCGAGGAGTATGCCAAAATCGATAGATTTATCTCCTCGCACAAAGTAGAGCTGCAGATGAAGCTCAACGAATTCATGGATACGGTACGCAAGCGCATTGTACAAAACGGCATACGCGCCGAAGATTTTACTATCCTCTCTCGTATCAAGCACTACTACTCCATTTATCTAAAGATGCAGCGCAAAGGAATCAGCATAGAAGAAGTGCTCGATCTTTTGGCGATACGCGTTCTTGTCAAAGAGAAGCTCGACTGTTACAAAGTGCTCGGTATTATCCATACCAATTTCAAGCCGCTTATTATGCGCTTTAAGGACTACATCGCCGTGCCTAAGGAAAACGGCTATCAGACCATCCATACCACAGTTTTTGATAACGCTTCGATTTTCGAGGTGCAGATACGAACCTTCGAAATGCATCACACGGCGGAGTTCGGTGTAGCTGCGCACTGGAAATATAAAATAGGCGATGTGGGAGTCAATCTCAAATGGCTCGAAAACCTTCAGTTTCAAAAAGAGAATATCGAAGAGTTCTACGAGCTTGTCAAAAACGACCTCTATAGCGAAGATATCTCCGTCTTTTCGCCAAAAGGTGACGTCTTTACGCTGCCGCGTGGTGCCGTGGCTCTCGATTTTGCCTATGCGGTGCACACCGATGTGGGAAATCGAGCAAAAGCCGCCTATATCAATAAGCAGCGTCAAACGCTCTTGACTGAACTAAAAAACGGCGATATCGTTCGTATAGAAACGGCCAATGAGCCGATACTTCGCTGTAGCTGGATAGATGCGCTCAAAACTTCCAAAGCAAAAGAGCAGATGCGCCAGCTCTGTAAGCAAAAGTATAAGGAGATAAACGCTGAAGCTGCCCTCAATATCTTAGCGAGCGAGCTGCGGGTTTCTCGCGCTGAAGTAGAGGAGTGGATAGAGAAGGAGGGATTACGCTCTTTGCTGCATCGTATCGCTACGGAGGAGAACTTTTTTAATGAGGTAAAAAACCGTTTCTTGAGCGATTATCGCAAACAAAAGGGGATGCTATTTTTGCTCGCTCCTAAACGCGTGCATCTCGAAGCCAAAGAGTTAGAAAACTTTCGATTTGTTACGAGCTATCCTATCAGTGCGGTGGAGTTCGATTACTGCTGCCATCCCAAGCGTGATGACGAAATAGTGGCTTTCAAAGAGGGCAACAAGGCGATTATCCATCATAAGATGTGCCAACGTGCCCAGGAACTCATAGCTCAGGGCAAGCCAATGCTCTTTGTGGAGTGGAAGAGCAGGGGATTGCCCAAGTATAAACTCATAGCGCTTCTTCCCGACAGAAAAGGGGCGCTCGCGTCATTCTTGCAATATCTTTCTAAACTCGATATAAATATCATCTCTATCGAGCTTGGGAAAAATCTCGAACAGACAAACATGTGTGAGATGGAATTCGAGTCGAGCGAAGAGAGTCTGGAGCTTTTAAGGAAAAAAATAGCTTCGAAAGTTAAAATTATAGAATTTATAAAAACCGATGATGCCTACAAAAAATAGGAGATGCAATGGTACAAGAGGCTTTGGCCGAGATTAAAAGAGGAACTGCGGAAATCATAGATGAAGAGCGTATCGTCAAGCTTTTGGAAAGGTACTTCAACGAGGGCAAAAACTACTATGTCAAAGCGGGTTTCGACCCTACGGCTCCCGATTTGCATCTAGGACACACGGTCTTGCTCCAAAAACTTGCCACTTTCCAAAAGTACGGTGGGATCGTGCAGTTTATCATAGGCGATTTTACAGCGATGATAGGTGATCCTACCGGAAAGAGCGAGACGCGCAAAAAACTGGATCGAGAAACCGTCGTCAAAAACGCCCAAAGCTACAAAGAGCAGGTCTTCAAAGTACTCGACCCTGCAAAAACCGAGGTGGTCTTTAATTCCGAGTGGCTCGATGCTCTGGGTGCTAGTGGCCTTGTAGAGCTTACGACGCTTTTTAGCGTAGCGAGGATGCTTGAGCGCGACGACTTTGAAAAGCGTTTCAAATCCAATCGCCCGATAGCTATCAGCGAGTTTATCTACCCGCTCTTGCAAGGGTACGATAGCGTGCATCTTAAAAGCGATATCGAAATAGGAGGCACCGACCAGAAATTCAATCTCCTCATGGGCCGCCATCTGCAAAGAAGCTACGATATCGGCAAAGAGCAGGCGGTTTTGATGATGCCTATCCTCGAGGGGCTCGACGGCGTACAGAAAATGAGCAAATCACTTGGCAACTATATCGGTGTCACCGAAGATCCCAACACGATGTTCGCTAAAATTATGAGTATATCGGATGAATTGATGTGGCGCTACTACGAACTGCTTAGCTCCAAGAGCATCGATGAAATAGAGGCTCTCAAAGAAGGTGTGCGCACTGGCGAAGTGCATCCTAAATATGCCAAGGAGCTGCTGGCTCTAGAGATAGTGACACGCTACCACGACGCCGAAGCTGCCAAGAAAGCCAAAGAGGAGTTCGATCGCGTCCACAAGAAAAACGATATTCCATCCGATATTAAAGAAGTGGAACTGACTGGACCTATCTGGATAGCAAAAGCATTGGTAGAAGCGGGGCTAGAGCCCTCCACATCCCAAGCGCGCCGCGATATACAGGCAGGAGCCGTACGTATAGACAAGCAAAAGGTTACCGATAAGGATCTTCATCTAGAAAAAGGCGAATATATCGCACAGGTAGGCAAGCGTAAATTTGCGAAACTAAAGGTGCAATAATGAAACTACCGCCACTAAAAATCGGCAAGCATACCGTCAAATACCCCATCATCCAAGGGGGTATGGGTGTGGGCATAAGCTGGGACCGTTTAGCGGGCTCGGTCAGCAAAGAGGGAGGCCTCGGCGTTATTAGCGCCGTGGGTACAGGGTATTACGAGAATAAAAAATATATTGAAAAAGAGGTGGCGGGTCGTCCGTTAGAGACTGCGAATTTCTACTCCAAAAAGGCACTTTTTAAGATCTTCGAAAATGCGCGGAAAATCTGCGGTGATGCACCGCTTGGAGCCAATGTGCTCTATGCTATCAATGATTACGGCCGTGTGGTGCGTGACGCGTGCGAAGCGGGAGCCGATATCATTATCACAGGTGCCGGACTTCCCACCAATATGCCCGAATTTACTAAAGATTTTCCCGATGTGGCGCTTGTGCCAATAGTCTCCAGCGCAAAAGCCCTCAAAATCATCTGCAAGCGTTGGACACAGCGTTACGACAGGCTCCCCGATGCCGTGATCGTAGAAGGACCTCTTAGCGGCGGACACCAGGGCTTTACCTATGAGCAGTGCTTTATGGAGGAGTTCCAGCTCGAAAACATCGTGCCCCAAGTGATAGAAGAGGCTAAAAAATGGGGAGATATTCCGATAATTGCCGCAGGTGGGATTTGGGATCATAACGACATCGTAAAATATCTCAAGATGGGTGCGGCCGGCGTGCAGATGGGGACGCGCTTTATAGGCACCTACGAGTGCGACGCTAATGACAACTTCAAAAAGGTGCTGCTTGAGGCCAAAAAAGAGGATATCATTCTCCTCAAATCTCCTGTAGGTTATCCTGCACGCGGTGTGCGCACCAATCTCATCGAGCTTGTGGAAAAGCGCGAAGGCCCGCCCATTAAATGTATCAGCAACTGCGTAGCTCCATGCCATAGAGGAGTGGAGGCCAAGCAGGTGGGCTACTGCATCGCCGATAGACTTAGTGATGCTTACGAGGGAAACCTCGAAACGGGACTTTACTTTAGCGGGGCCAACGGCTATCGTCTCGATAAGCTTATCTCGGTCAAAGAATTGATGCATAAACTGGTATATGGAGAGGACGATTAAAAGATTACTCCTTCTACTCTTTTTTATCGGTACACTCTTTGGGGCCTCGCTGGAGCAAAAAGCAGCCTATCAGTGTAGCCTCAGTGACAAAGATAGCATCTATCGAGGCCTCAACAACTACAAAACTATCTATATCAAATCCATCATCGATGAAGACAAAAACCTCCGTATGAAGGCCCTCAAAGGTATCATCACCTGCTCCAAAAAGCTCGGAATCGACTATAGTGATTATCAGAAAGAGCTCTATGACCTTTTAGGCAAAAAAGCTTCTATACAAAGAAGCGGCACAAAAAGTAGGACCTCATCCAAAAAATATATTGCCAAAGCCGGCGACTCCAAAATGAAGAGGGCGCATAGCAAAAAAAGCGCTAAAACTCGTGCATCTTTGAGAGTCGTGGGGAATCGCCTTACGAAAGTCATCTTACGCAAGGGGTATATCGAATTCTACTTCGACTTTCCCATCACGCAGGTGCGCCAAAATGCATGGTACGACAAAAAAAGCAAAAGCTATAAGGTGGTCATAAAAATTCCCGCCAAACTGGCTACACGCTATAAAAAATATAGATTGCGCAGTGTGCGGACCATGCAGCTGGTGCAATCGGATGCAAAACACACGCGTATCGTCTTTACCAATCCCACATCCATCTCCATCAGCACCAAAGTCCGAGGCAACAAACTAATAGTATATCTACGAAAAACCTCTCCTTCGTACGTAGCAAAAAAAAGCACTAAACCGAAAAAGGTGCCGGCCTTTGTCAAAAAAGCGAACAAGGTGATAGTCATCGATGCGGGGCACGGGGGCAAAGATAGCGGTGCTATAGGATATAAGCGAAAACAAGAGAAAGATATTGTCTTACAGATTGCAAAAAAGGTCTATGCGAAACTCAAAAAAGCCGGCTACAAGGTCTACCTTACAAGGCGTGGCGACTACTTCGTGACGCTACGCAATCGCACCAGATTTGCCAACCGTGTCAAAGCCAATCTCTTCATATCTATCCACGCAAACGCTGCACCTACGAAGAGCAAATATCTCATGATGCGGGGTCTTGAGACCTTTTATCTCTCACCGGCACGTAGCGAGCGCGCCAAAAGAATCGCCGCACTGGAAAATAGAGTCGATATGAAGAATCTCAGCTACTACAGCAAAAACGTCTATCTCGATTTCATCAATCGTGAAAAGACGATACTATCCAATAAGCTTGCTATCGATATCCAGCGCAATGTGCTCTATGCACTGCGCAAGCGTTTCAAAGTCGTAGACGGTGGCGTGCGTCCGGGACCCTTTTGGGTGCTGGTGGGAGCACAGATGCCCTCTATCCTCATCGAAGTGGGCTACATCACCAATCCCACCGAGGCGATGCGCATCTCCAATCCCTACTACCAAAATCTCATCGCCGAAGGGATTCTCAGCGGCGTAGAGAGCTATTTTCGCCACAACGAGCGCTACTAAATCACAAAATCTATAGGCTTTTGCACAAGTGAAGAGAGCGGTTTCTTAAGGAGCTCTTCGATTGCTTCTTCGATACTGTGCCAAAATGCCCTAAGCGCCGGGATATCGGTGCGACATAGTTCTTCGCAACATGTGGATTCCGCAGCTTTTATAATCTGAAGTATCGTAATTTTTTCGGCAGGACGAGCTAAGATATATCCGCCGTGTGCGCCACGCTTGCTAGAGACCAGTCCGCCTCTTTTGAGAGCGATGAGAATCTGTTCTAAGTAGTTTTTGGGGATGTTGGCTTCTTTAGCAATCGCTTCTGTGGACAGTGCCTGTTTCTCAGCATGTCGCGCAAGCACATACATAGCCGCTAGAGCATAGACACCTTTTGAGGATACGAGAGCCATAGCGTTCCTTTTAAAAAATATAGTCTATTCCCAAAGCCAAAGAGCGCTGCCTGTTCGTAGCCTCTAGAGGTCCGTATCGCAGTGTGGCTTTAGGAGCATAGACTATAGAGAGATTAAAGCGTATTTTTGGAGTGACACGCCATGAAAGTCCGCCGGCATAATGCATCCGTGTAATTGCCGGAAATCCTACGATGTTGAAAAAGGCTTGGGAAAAGGAGCGAAGATGTGAGGCTTTGATAGCGGCCGTTGCGTAACTTATGCCGGCAAGATAGGTTAGACTTCCATCTTCATAGACTATGCCAACGCCGAAACTTTCTTGATTGCTCCATCCAAAATCTTTGTAGCCGTCAGCTTCGGCCCACCAAATTTTTTTGTACTGCAAACATAGCTGCCAGGTATCTTTATGTATGTTGAGACCTACGGCACTCTCTTGAGGCTGGGTGAGCTTCAAGGTATCTGCATTGCCGTCACCGTCAAAATCGTAGAGGCTTTTATAGTGCAACGTTACCGGTGTAGTGTAAGTAGCAGCGAAGCCGATATACTCATTGAATCGATAGTGCACACCTATATGAGCTCCGATTCCCACATCGTGTCGGAAACCTTCGTGGTTAGGAGGCGTGGCTGTTTCGAGTTTGAGACGTCCATACGCGGCATCTATTCCGATTCCTATGCTCAATTTTCCCAAAGATTTGGCATAAACCATTGCGAGTTTCGCATAGGCCAAGTCGCTTTGCATACCTGCCAGACCGCTTGTAGGAGGTGTATCGGTATAATCCACGCCCATTCCTCCTACACTAAACAGCCCCAAACCAAGGATTTGGTTATCATCCACTCTATGGATATAGCCAATATAGGGAATAGCCGCAAAATCAAAATCACTTTTGTGCTTGGTTCTGTTTTTAGCAGTGACAGTAGGATTGAAAAGCGTTATGCCGAGTGCCGCTTCATCATTTGTGTTGTCGGTGAGCAAGGAAGGATTGATAAAAATCGATTCTACTCCAAAATTTTTCGCAACGCCGTTGCCGGCTACAGCTCGAGATTTCACACCTGCACCGATGAGATTGTCTCCTTCCGTGGCAAAAAGGGGGAGTGCTAAGCAAAGGAGTGCAAAGCGACGCATAGAGGCTCCTCTTTTTTATGCACATTGTAGCGCGAGGAGCTCTCTAATGTCAAGTAAATTGGTCGAATTTATAGGTTTTATTTTTTGTAGTTTTCGATCGCCTCTTGCAAGATTTTCTCTGCTTCCTCTTTGCCTTTATACTCTTTGACTTTCACCCATTTGTTTGGCTCGAGGATTTTATAGGTTTCGAAAAAGTTTTTAATCTTATCGAGGGTGTGTTTGGGAAGGTCGTCTATCGTTTTGATGTTGTCGTAGGTAGGATCTACCTTGCTTACGGGTACTGCGATCAGTTTTTCGTCCATGCCGCTCTCATCTTCCATCACGAGCACTCCTATGAGGCGACATTTGATGACGCTTCCGGGAAGCAAAGGATAGTCACACAATACCATGATATCTGCCGGGTCGCCGTCTTTTGCGAGGGTATTGGGCACGAAACCGTAGTTTGCGGGATAGTACATCGCGCTATACATCACGCGATCGACAAATATCGCACCGCTCTCTTTGTCTAGTTCATATTTGATATTGGACCCATAGGGTATTTCGATGATGGCGTGTACCTTTTCGGGATTTTCTCCGTGTCCGATTTTTGTGATATCCATTGTTACTCCTTTTTCGTGATTTATGCTTCTTTCCCAAGTCCAAAGACGTTGGAAAGGGTGTTAATATAGTTAAAGTAGCCGGTGATAGCCACCGCTTCGAGGATTTCGTTATCGCTCCAGCCATAGGCTTTGATGGCTTCGATATCCTCTTTGGTCATCTTGTAATTGTCCTTTTTGCTGGCACGGATGCAAAAACGCAGCAGTGCTTTGGTCTTTTCATCCGCATCGATCGCATCGACGCCCTGGAGGATCTTTTCGATCTGCTCGTGGCTGAGCCCCAGCATCTTGGCGATGTTTTTGTGCACGTCTACGCACATCGTGCAGCTGTTCTCTTTGGATATCAGCAGCGCTATGGCCTCCTTGATGAAATAGGGCAGGTGTGTCTGCTTCAAGAGATAGTTTTGCACCATTGCATCTGTGGCGTTGTAGATATTTTCATCCAATGCGAGGAGCTTGAAAATCTCGCCTAGCGTCCCTGTCTTTTCCAAGATAGGACGTGCCTTTTCCTGGATGGAAGGGCTCATCTGTTCAAACTCGGGTAGATCGATATATGCCATTGCTCTTCCTTAGATGATTTGATACTCTATATCATACTCTATTTCGCCGCCAAACTTGGCTAAAATCTCCTCTATTTTAGAGATTTTTCGTTCAACTTCGTCACGGTCAGCGGCAAAAAAGAGCAGGGCGATGAGGGCCTCTTTGGGATATTCGCCGCTTAAGTCCGCCACCGCCATATTGAAGCGCTTGAGTCGATCTTTTATGGAAGCGAGCACCGCTCTGCGCCCTTTGAGAGAGTGGACGTAAGGAAGCTCGAGATGCAAGAGCGTATGCACTACGAGCACGTCTCTCCCTTTTGGTAGCGAAAGCCTCGTTTTCGTACCTCTTGGATAAAAAACTCCATCCACTTTTTGGCCTCTTGTTCGTCATACGAAGCGATGGATATCACGTCGGTGTAGCGCCCATTTGCTATCTTGGGAAGAGAGGAAAACTCGATGGAATCGGGCAGTCTTTGCATGATATCCAAAAGATCGTTTTCACTGGCTTGGACACAGATGGTGTAGCGATGGAGTTTCCCTTTTTTGGGAAAAAACATATCCAGAGCCTGCTGCACCATCGGATGTGCCATTTGGGGAAAGCCCGGCGTGAAGAAGAAGCGCTCTTCCAGATAAAAGCCGGGAACGTTGTTGACGGGATTGTCAAGAAGCTTCGCTCCCTTGGGAAGCATTGCCATATTGATACGGTGCGGGTAGGCCGCCTCGCCAAACTGCGCGATGATGCGCCTTTTGGCCTCTTCGTGCATCACCAGCTCGCCGTCGCCGAAAACCTTGGCCGCTACGGAGCGGGTGAAGTCGTCCGGCGTGGCGCCGATACCGCCGAAACTAAAGAGCACGCTTTTTGGGTCATCTTTTATAAGACGAAAGACGCGCTCCATCAACTCCGGGTCGTCTTCGACGATAAAGAGTGCTTTGAGTTTGTAGCCGCGTTCTTGCAGCGCATCGCGCAAGAAGGCGAAATGCCTATCTTCGCGGCGGCCGTTGAGGATTTCGGTGCCTATGATAACGGCGTAGAAATTAGGCATCTGCTTTTTGCAAGATGAATTTTTCGAGATCAGCTACGATCTCTTCGATGGTGCGTTCACCGTCGATTTTATGGAGGAGTCCCTTTTGCTCATAAAACCTCTCGATTTCGGGGAGCGGCTCGAGATAGACTTTCATACGGTTGTTAAAGACTTCCACGTTATCGTCCGCACCCCGTGCACGTCCTAGCACGCGTTCGCGCGCCGTCTCTTCGCTCACTACGATCTCCACCACTGCTCTTAGCTCGATGTCGGGGGATTTGGCGAGCATTGCATCGAGGGCTTGCATCTGCTCTACACTGCGAGGGAAACCGTCGATGATGATGATATCTTTGTCACTCTTTTCTATGGCGCTTTTGATGGTATCCATCACGATTTCAAGCGGTACGAGCTTACCGTTATCGATGTAGCTTGCGATCGTCGCACCCAGAGGCGAGCCGCTGGCAACTTCAGCGCGCAAAAGATCGCCCGTGGAGTAGTGGACGATGCGGTCACTGTTGCGTTTGGCCACGAGTTCCGCGTCCGTGGTTTTGCCGCTACCGGGGGCACCGATGATGAGGAAGAGTTTTTTCATTGTTTCTCCTTACATTTTTTCTACGTCGATTTTTTTTGCCTGTCCGCGACATAGCGCGATTTTCGCTCCGTTCACTTCGATTTGCACGGGGCCGAAGAAGCCTTTGTTAAGCACCTTGACGATATCGCCTTTGCGAAGCCCCATCGCTTCGAGCTTGCAGGCGAACTCGTCACAATCATGTTCAATGCGAAGGATACGCAGCGTATCCCCGCTTTTGGCTTCACTGAGTTTCATGCTTTTTAGGCTCACGTATCCTTATGTGCAGTTCACGCAGCTGCTCTGGGTCCACCGGGCTTGGTGCATTGGTGAGCAGACATTGCGCTTTTTGTGTCTTTGGAAATGCGATGACGTCGCGGATATTGTCGCGTTTGGTCAGCAGCATCACCAAGCGATCGAATCCGATGGCAAAGCCGCCGTGAGGAGGTGCGCCATACTGCAAAGCATCCAGTAAGAAGCCGAACTTCTCACGCGCCTCTTCGTCGCTGATGCCCAAGATTTCGAAGATTTTCTTCTGGATTTGGGGCTTGTGGATCCTGATGCTGCCGCCTCCCAGTTCCACGCCGTTAAGGACGATATCGTACGCTTCGCTGGTCATCGCCTCGATATCTTCGGTATCCACGTTTTTGGGCATCGTGAAGGGGTGGTGGAGGGCTTTGATCTTGACCTCGCCCTCTTCGATTTCAAACATAGGAAAGTCGACTATCCAAACAAACTCATAGCGATTGTGGTCGATAAGGCCCAGCTTTTTAGCCACTTCGGCTCTGAGGCGTCCCATGTAGTCAAGCACCGTCTTTTTGGGCCCTGCTCCAAAGAAGATGAGATCCCCCTCTTTGACACCGGTACGC
>WGBB01000227.1 GCA_015494505.1 Nitratiruptor sp.
ACGCTATCAATATCCACCCCTCCCTCTTGCCCCTCTTTCGCGGTGCCAGGGCGATAGAACGGAGTTTTGCTTCCGATATGAAAGTAGCCGGCGTGACGGTACACTGGGTGAGTGAGGAGCTCGACGGGGGTGCCATTATCGATCAGGCCTGCTTTCATCGAGAGAATGAGAGCTTCGAGGAGTTTGAAGCAAAAATCCACGCCCTCGAATACGCGCTCTATCCCAAAGTCATAGCAGCACTCTTGCAAGAGCGATACCCCCAAAAAGCGTAAGGGTCACAAGCAGCGTGAACTTCGTCACGCTCCAGCCAAGGCTCTTGCCGCCTAGCCAGTAGACGATACCCAGTTTGACCAGAGTATTGGTAAAGCTCGCGGCCACGATGCCTGTGAGGGCAGCTAGCTGCTCGAGGCGCTGCTCCTTGGCCATCTCCGATAGGCTCAGGGTGATCGCATCCACGTCCGTAATGCCCGAAATCACCGAGACGATGTAGACGCCGATATTGCCGTAGCGATTTTCCACAAAGGCGATAGCGCCGTAGATGATGCCAAAGAGGATGCCAAATTTTATCGCTTCGCTCAGCTGCAGCGGGTTTTTTTCTAGCTGTGGATTGTGAAACTCCAGCTCGGTAGTAGGAGCCGTTTTATAGAGATAGTAGACGTAGAGTGCTCCAGCAGCGGCCGTGAGGAGGTAGGGGATGGCCACGATTTTTGCCAGGTGCACGTCGATAATGAGTGTTTCGACAAAAACTCGGATGAACATAAAGGTCCAGGAAATCGCGATGCCTGCGGTATAGACCGGGATGAGCTCACCGCGCCTGGGGAAGATATCCGAGAGCGTGATGGAGACGGCTGTGGAGGAGATGAGGCCGCCCGCAGCCCCAGTCACCAGCACGCCGTGCTTTTGGCCCAAAAGCTTGATGGCTACGTATCCCACGAAGCTCAGAGCCGAGATGATGATGGCCATCACCCAGGTTTTATAGGGGTTGAAGAGGTGGTAGGGGCCTATCATTTTATCGGGGAGTACCGGCAAAATCACGAAAGTCATCACCAAAAGCAGGATCACCGAGTTGATATCGGTAGAGGAGATGTGCTGTTCGAGCTGCTGGAGTTTGGGCTTGATCTCCAAAAGCACGATGATGAGCACGGCGATGAAGATGGCGTAGTTTTCCAGACCATACCAGACCATAAGGCCCAAAAGGTAGGTGATGAAGGCGGCCGTTTGGGTGGTGACGCCAAGCTTGGAGAGTTTCGTGACTTTGAAGTAGTAGGTCATGGCGATGAAAGCTGCGACGGTGAGTGTGACTACCAGCACGAAGCCCGCTACCTTGCTTCCTAGCCATCCCGCCATGTAGCCCGCAAGAGCGATGAGTGCGAAGGTGCGGCTGCCCATAAAGAACGCTTCGTTTTGGAGGATGTAGGTGAGGGAGCGCTGCAGGCCTATCATGAATCCTATGAGCAGCACGGTGACGATGTGGCGGATGACCTCGTACTCCATTGTCACTTCCTTATCAGTTTGTATTCGATGAGTTTATAGAGCTCCATCACGATAAATATCGGCAGGGCAACGGCAAAGATGAGCCCCCAATCCTCCAAGCGCAAAGGCACGGTGTGCAGCATTCGCTGCAGCGGCGGGAAGTAGACGGCGGCCACCTGCGAGCCGACCGTGACGCTCCATGCCAGCAAAAGCCAAGGATTGGAGAAAAATCCGATAGAGTACATCGGCAGCCGGAGCGAGCGAAAATTAAATACATTCATCTTCTCTAAAATGATGATAGCCGTAAACGCCGCCGTCTGTGCCAAAGCCACGTTGTGTGTGGCCAGGTAGTGGTGGAAAATCCAGAGTGTCCCGATACCGATGTAGGAGCCAAGAAGCAGCATCATCAAGATATTGCGCCGCTCCAAAAAGGGAGCGTTGATGGCGCGGGGCGGGCGCTGCATTACGTCCCTTTCGGCAGGCTCTACTCCTAGCGCCACTGCCGTCATCCCGTCGGTGACCAGGTTCATCCACAAAATTTGCACCGGCAGCAGCAAGAGCGGTCCGCCAAAGAGGATATTGAAAAATATCGCTACCACTTCGCCGGTATTGGAGGAGAGGAGATAGGTGACGAATTTCTTGATGTTATCGTACTGGCGGCGCCCCTCTTTGACGGCTTTGATGATGGTGGCGAAGTTGTCG
>WGBB01000228.1 GCA_015494505.1 Nitratiruptor sp.
ATACGCTCGCGAAGCCAAAGAGAAGGGACGCATCAAAACCGTAGCCGAAGCGGAAGCTCTCAAGGCAAAAGATATCTGCGCCGTCTAAACCCTTCCGCCCCTTTGGGGCATATGCTTGTATACAACGAATTTACAACAAAAAAATAGCATAATAGCTTCTAAAAAAGAGGTTCTGCCATTGAAAAAATCGGCTTTTTTTCTTATTGTCGCCATCGTCGGTCTCTTCGCTAAAGATCTCTGTCCCGTGCCCAATAGGGACGGCTTCTATGAACGATGCGACTACCTCGCTTCCAATTTTACAAAACCACTCTCCAAAAGAACCGTCGCAAGATGGAAAAAGGCTTGCAACAGCGGAAATCTACAAAGCTGCTACAAACTCTCTTTGGCCTACGCTACGGGAAACGGCATCTATCGGTCCTATTATAGAGCCAACAAACTGTGGCACTTGACGTGCGAAAATGGCAACGCCAAAAGCTGCTACAATCTCGCCAACTCCTATCTTTTGCACCATGGCGTGGAGATGAACCTCACTATGGCGAAAGAGTACTTCGATCTCGCTTGTGATATGGGCTACCGGCGAGCATGTCCTCATAAACGATGAACCCTTTACATTAAGTTCAGTTTAAGATATAATTGCTTCGGCGCAGCGGATAGCAGCTTGGCCGATGGTCAAGAGGAAAGTCCGAGCTGCAGTGAGGCAGGGTTCCACCTAACTGGTGGCCGGCGAAGCCCATATGGGATAAGCCGAGGGAAAGTGCAACAGAAACCAGACCGCCGATGGCCAATTTGGCACAGGCAAGGGTGAAAAGGTGAGGTAAGAGCTCACCGCCTCTTTGGCAACAAAGAGGGCAGTGTAAACCCAACCCGCAGCAAGTCGCACCTGGTTGGCGCCTCACGTTTTGAGTGCGACGCTCGAGCTCTATGGCGACATAGAGCCTAGATAAATTGCTATCTACGACAGAACTCGGCTTACAGCTGCGCCATCACCTTAATTATACGTCTCCTCATAGCGTATAATCAATACCGCGTTCGTGGGCAATACGCTTCGTAGCTCTCTTATGATCTCCTTTTTCGTCACGCTATTGAGATCTTTCGCGACTATAACATCAGCCTCCACTTCCAAAATATCTCCCCTTTGGACGATGTTCGCGATTTTGACGCGAATATGTTTTGGATAGTAATTTTTATTGAGAGTAGCGATCTTTTGGTAGATCTGCTCTTCGGCTACAAAGCTTTGTGTCGAGAGCCACAATGGAATGATAATAAAACTGAGCATCAGAATTTTTATAAAAAACGCCGCAGCTGCATACTTTTGGGAAGCGAATCCCATAAGATAGAAAACGACTCCGGCTGCAACGATGATACCGATGACGTTGGCTAAAAAAAGCAAAAATGAGCCCATAAAGAGTCCCCAATCTGCCCAGCCGATACCGATACCAGCCACACACAGAGGCGGCACGAGTGCTACGGCGATAGCTACTCCTGCTAGCGATTCACCCACTTTGGAGTTGGCATATCCATAAGCTGCTGCGATACCTGCTAAAATCGCCACGGCAAGGTCGAGGAGTGTGGGATGCGTACGCATCGCCATTTGATTCGTGACATGAAAAAAGGGCAACAAATATGCGAAGGTTGCAGAGAGCATAAGAGCTAAAAAGAGTGAAATGATAAGGGTTTTGATGCTTTGACGAAAGAGGCTTCCATCGAAGCGTACAGCCGCCATGGCAAGAGCCACGATGGGCCCCATGAGGGGAGCCAAAATCATAGCACCGATAATAGTGGGAGCGGCATTTTGGAAAAGCCCCGTAGTAGCCATTAAGACGCTGATGATAAGGAGCACGCTATAGGCGATGCCCATTTTTGCGTTTTGGCGAAGCTTCGAAAAGAGCTCGGCGAAATCTTGCTCATCTGCAATAGGCAACAAAGGAAGATGCTTTTTTGCGTAGAAATTGATGAGTTCATCGCTCGTAGGAAGCTTTTGGATGCGGATACTCTCTTTGGATTCCTGGGCTTTGACACATCGCGATCCCGTTGCGATACGCAGCGATACCTTTTGCGCTACGAGCTCAACGGTTTTGGTGCTCAGCAGTTTCGTATTGAGGTGCAGATCCAGCGGCGAACCGTCCAGCGAGGCGATATGCAAAGCTTGAGATTTGAGCACTCCTATTCCGTCGGGCAGAGGTTGGTTTTCGGCATTGTGACGAAAAAAACGCAGTCGCAACGCCTGTATAAGGCTTCTTGGTGCGTAGATTACGGCGGCTATACGGCTGCATTGGTTGTCGCTCGCTTTGAAAAATGCGAGACGCCGTTTTGTGAGAGTCGCTTCGTTGCCGGCTTCTATGAAGAGTGTCGCACTTTGGATCTCTTGTCCCTCTTTGGTGGCGATATGGAGGGGTAAAAGGTGGACTTTGCTTAAAGCTTGCAGATAAGAAAAGAACCCCTTTTTGATAATCTCGCTTTTTCCTATGCGCACGCATCCCAAAGCCACTGTTTCGTTGCAGCGCACTATCGTATCGATATAGGAGCACTCCTTTTGGGTATAGAGCGCGAGGGCTTTGGAAAGCTGTGGAGGAATCGCGAAAGCCTCTTGCTGGAGAGGGTTCTCTTTGCAAGGAATGATGAATAGCTGCGAAGGAGTGGAGGAGAACTTTTGCACGAAATCTATGAAGGTCTCATCATCGAGCATGAGATATACTGAACTCTCTTTTGGAAGCGTCAGCTCATCGCCGTAGCGAAGAGCTTCTATGTCAGTGACGGTCGATCGAAGCGTTTCGTAACTCTCTTGCCAAGGCAGTGATTCTTGATAGAGAAAAAATGTCGCCATCAAAGGGTTTCATAGATTTTGCGAAGCTCCTCTTTGAGGGCTTCGTAGCTGATATCGGGATGCGCCGCCAAAATCTCTTGCATCACCACGTTATCCTCTTTGCCGTTCCATATCTTTTTGTAGGTTCCCTCTTTGTAACCGTGCTCTTGGCGAAACTGGTTGAGGGCGTTCTTGCCGATATAGAGGCTATAGAGCTCATCGAAGCCGAGCCCCACGCTGTCGCAGGCTTTGAAAAATTGCTCCAAGAGCGCTTCTTGCATCATCTCGCTATCGTTTTTGACAAGCGCCAGCGCCATGAGCTCTTCGAAGATATCGAGATATTCGTCGACTTTTTCGTTGTCCCACTTTTGGATTTTGATGTCGCTTCTTGTGCCTTTAAGATTGTCGATGAGTTTGGCGGCCGCATCGAGTTCGTTGAATTTGAGCAGATAGCTCATGAGAAAATGCCAGATATCTACTAGCTCTAGCTTGATGTTTTGCAGGTCTGGCTGCGCGTCGATACTTTTCCAGTGTTTCCAGGGAAAGGAGTCGATGAGCTCGGCCGTCTCCATATAGATGCAGCGTTTCCAGTTGATGCGCTTGCCGTTTTTGGTGACGTCGTTTCGCCACTGCACGCCGTTGGTGTCGTTATTGAGCTCGTTTTGGAGCTGCAGCATCGCATAGATCTTTTCCATTATCCGAGCCTCGCGAGTTCTTCTTCTATTGTAGCCAGTTTCTCTTTGGCTTCTTCAAGCGCCTTTTGGTTTTGTTCCACCACCTCTTTGGGAGCGTTTTTTATAAAGTTTTCGTTGCCAAGCATCTTGGAGAGCTTTTCGATCTCTTTTTGCACCTTCTCTTTTTGTTTGGTGAGGCGCTTGATGATAGGAGTGAGGTCGATACCTTCCAATGGAATGAAAACCTCTACCTTCTCGCCGATATCCGCCACCGCGTTTTCGACGGTTTTGTCCGTAAACTCCACACGCTCCACTTTCGCGAGCTTTTGGATGAAAGCCTTGGCGCTGTCGGGCATATCGGCTTTGACATACGCAAGAGGCACCTGTTTGTTGGCCATATCGATGAGGGCTTTCGCGCGGCGCAGGCTCACCACCGCATCGATGATGGTAGCGAAGCGCTCTTCGAGCTCTTCGTCGCGTTTGCCGGCTTTGGGGTAGGGCATCACCATCACCGAGCGTGCCTCTTCGAGAGTGGTGCTACTGAGTTCTTGATAGAGATACTCGGTGATGAATGGCATAAATGGGTGCAAGAGCTTCATCGCCTCTTTAAAGATAGCTCCCAGTTCGGCAATAGCGCTTTTATCGGCTTTGGCCAGCTCGATACCCCAGTCGCAAAACTCGCCCCACAAGAAGCGATAGAGCGTGGTAGCGGCGTCGTTGAAGCGGTAGCTATCGAGATTGTCGCGCACCTCTTCTACGGCATTGTAAAAGCGGCTGAGCATGTAGCGGCCAAGGTCCGTGGATATTTGGACGTCAGCTAAGTCTTCGAATCGCTTCTGGTGCATCAGCAAAAAGCGCGCTGCATTGTAGAGCTTGTTAGTGAAGTTGCGATAGAGCTCCAAGCGATCACGGGAAAGACGGATATCACGTCCTTGTACGGCTAGGATAGCCAGTGTGAAACGCAGTGCATCGGTGCTAAATTCCTTGATGGTGTCGATAGGATCGATCACGTTGCCGCGCGATTTACTCATCTTCTGGCCATGCTCGTCGCGCACGAGGGCGTGGAGATAGACATCTTTGAAGGGGAGCTTATGCAAAAAGTGCTCGCCCATCATCATCATGCGCGCCACCCAGAAAAAGAGGATATCAAAGCCTGTGATGAGCAGGTCGTTGGGGTAGAACTCCTCCAGGTCTCCTTCGTTCCACTTCACGCCTTTGCCCCACTCTCCATTGCCCCAGCCAAGTGTCGAAAAGGGCCAGAGTGCGGAGCTAAACCAGGTATCGAGGACGTCCGGGTCTTGGTAGATGTCGCTGCTGCCGCATTTGGGGCACTTCTCTTCATGCTCTTTCTTGCTGGCCCATTCATGGCCACATGCATTGCAGTACCATACGGGGATGCGATGTCCCCACCACAGCTGGCGCGAGATACACCAGTCGCGCAGCTCGCGCATCCAGGCGTTGAAGTTGTTGAGCCATTGGGGTGGGTAGAATTTGGTTTCACCCGCGTTTGCTTTGCGCACAGCCTCTTTGGCGATGTCGGCTTTGACGAACCATTGGGGCGAGATGTAGGGCTCTACCACGTTGCCACAGCGATAGCAGTGACCCACTTGGTGCTTGTGGGGTTCGATTTTTTCGATGTATCCCTCTTGTTGCAGTTTTTGCACCACTTTGTCACGCGCTTCGAGACGCTCGAGTCCCGCAAACTCGCCGGCATGCTCGTTGAGGATACCTTTTTCATCGAAAATCGTGATGAATTCGAGATTATGGCGTTTGCCCACTTCGTAGTCATTGGGGTCGTGTGCCGGCGTGACCTTGACCACACCTGTCCCGAATTCCATATCCACGTGCTCGTCTGCGATGATGGGAATTTCTCTGCCTATAAGCGGCAGGCGCACTTTCTTGCCCACGAGATGCTTGTAGCGCTCATCCTTTGGATTGACCATCACGGCAGTATCGCCGAAAAATGTTTCGGGACGCGTCGTAGCCACCACCACGTAGCCATCTTCACCTACTATTGGGTAGCGGATATGATAGAGGGCTCCCTCTTTCTCTTCATATTCCACTTCGATGTCACTGAGAGCCCCGTCGTGGGTACACCAGTTGACAAGGTATTCGCCCTTGACGATGAGTCCCTCGTCATAAAGACGCACGAAGGCTTCGCGCACGGCGTTTTTGAGCCCCTCGTCCATCGTGAAGCGCTCTCTGCTCCATGCCGGGCTTACGCCCAAAAGACGCAGCTGCTCGACGATGGCGCTGCCGTACTCTTCTTTCCATTTCCATACATACTCTAAAAACTTCTCTCGTCCTATCTCCTCTTTGCGAATCCCTTTGGCGAGCAGCTGCTTTTCCACCACGTTTTGGGTAGCGATACCGGCATGGTCGGTGCCTGGCTGCCACAAGGTCTTGTAGCCATCCATACGCTTATAGCGCACCATAATGTCTTGGAGAGTAAAGGTAAGGGCATGGCCGATGTGGAGCCTCCCCGTGACGTTGGGAGGGGGCATCATGATACAAAAGCGCTTGCCGTTTTGGATATCCTTGTTGCCGTCGATCTCGAAGTAGCCGCGCTCTTCCCAGATGTGATAGAATTTCTGTTCTATTTCTTGCGGATTGTACTGTTTTTTGTCGCTCATAGGGGTAACACCTTTTGTGTATATAAATTTGACGCGATTTTACCAAAAGTTAGCTAAAAGGTTCGTGATGCTCAACGCCGAACAGCGTGCCGCCGTTATGGCCCCGTTAGGGCATAATCTCGTCATCGCCAGTGCAGGCACCGGCAAAACATCCACCATCGTGGCTCGTATAGAGCGTCTTTTGCAAAGCGGTATCGCACCTGAAGATATCTTGCTTCTGACATTTACCAACAAAGCGGCGGCTGAGATGATAGCACGTGTGCAGCGGCGTTTCGGTGATATGGCGAAAAAAATCGAAGCGGGTACGTTTCATGCCGTCAGCTACCGATGGCTCAAGGTACTCGATCCAAAACTCGTGCTCAAACAGCCAAAAGAGCTGAAAATTCTTTTCAAGAGCATATACGAAAAGCGCGATTTCCATCGCGTCAGCGACATCAAGCCCTATGCCTCTTCATCGCTCTTTGATCTCTACTCGCTCTACCAAAACAGTGAGTTTGAAAAAGATTTCGGCTCCTGGATAGCGCACAAAAATCCTGAACACGCGGAGCTCGCACCCATCTATCAAGATATCGTAGAAGAATTCGAAGAGCTCAAGGCCGAGTACGGTTTTTTGAGCTTCAACGACCTGCTCTTACAAGTTATAGCGCGCAAAGAGCAGATCAAACCCTTTGTAGAAGTATTGGTAGACGAGTATCAAGATACCAATAACCTACAGGGACGATTTCTAGAAAGTCTCAAATATAAATCACTCTTTTGCGTAGGGGATTATGACCAGAGTATCTACGCCTTTAACGGAGCAAATATAGATATCATCGCAAGTTTTGACAAACGCTATCCAGATGCGCGCATCTTTAGCCTCACCAAAAACTACCGCTCCACGAAATACATCCTTGATCTGGCAAATCGCGTCATCGAGCACAACGAGCGTATCTATCCTAAAAAGCTAGAAGTCGTCAATGCTAGGGAGGCTATAGCGCCCAAGCTGCTCGCTTTTAGCGATCTGTATGCGCAATACGAAGGTATCGCCAAACGGATCAAAGCCTCCCTCACTCCTCGCGAAGAGATAGCCATCATCTTTCGCAACAACGCCAGCGCAGACGGTATCGAAGCGGCACTCAGAGAGCAGGGAATCGCCTGCAAGCGTAAAGGTAGCACCAGCTTTTTCGATCTCAAAGAGATCAAAGCGCTCTTCGATCTGCTCTCCGTGCTCATCAACCCCAAAGATCTCCTCGCATTTATCCATACTTTCGAATATGCCAGGGGAGTAGGGGCCAACATCGCCAAAGAGCTCTTCGAAGGATTGCAGCGCTGTGGGGATGGAGATATCAAAAAGGGGCTCCTTGAGCCCATCGATATCGCCAATCCATTCAAAAAAAAGGAGCGTAGCGTCCAGCTGGCACTCTTTGACGATATGGTCCAGCTTGGCTCCAAAAGTCGCTTCGCAGGGATCTCGATAATAGACCATCCCATCTTAGTCCATCCCAAGCTCTCGCTAGAGGGTGCACGCTATCTCGAAGACCTCGCCATGCTTTTTAGACACCGCATCAAACGGCCGGAAAGCTACGTAGCAGCTATCAAAGACTCATTTATATACAATAATATCATAGAGACGCTCGCTACCAATAGAGCCAAACGTAAGGATGGAAGCATAGATTCCGCACTTTTTCATGAAGCGATGGAGCGCATCAAACGGCGCATAGCACTGGTAGAGCATTTGGCACGTGGCTATGAAGATGTCTACCGTTTCTATAACGCCATGGTGCTAGGAAGCAGCGAGATGGCACAAGGGGAGGGGGTGAATCTGCTTACGGTCCATGCCAGCAAAGGC
>WGBB01000229.1 GCA_015494505.1 Nitratiruptor sp.
GCTACATTGGAGCCTATGATGTTACCGATGCTCATGTCTGCCTTTTTGTTGATGGCCGCTACCACACTCACCACGAGTTCGGGCAGGCTCGTACCGAAAGCCACCAAAAAGAGTCCTATGACCCATTCACTCACACCGAGGCTTCGAGCGATATTGCTAGCGCTTTGGACCGCATAATCTGCTCCGTAGACCACGAGGATAAAGCCGAGTGCCAAAAGCATCAGAGTAGGGGGCCAGTCAAACTTCTCTTTTGCTAGCTCCTCGTCCACCTCTTCCGTAACCAATGAAGGCTCTCCAGACAAGAAGAGAAGATACCCTGCCATCAAGAGCAAAAAGAGGAGGCCTTCCGTGCGAGTGATGGTTCCATCGTAGCTCATCATGAAAAAGATGAAGATTGGAAAGAGTGCCCAAGCGCTATCTTTGCCGAAGATATCTCGCGTGGGTTTGATCTCTTTTGCTATTAAAAAGACTAGGCCAAGAACGAGGGTGATATTGATAGTGACGCTTCCTATGACATTGGAGACGGCAAGGTCGCTTTTATGGTGCAAACTCGCTGCGATGCTGGCGGCCATTTCGGGCAGGCTCGTGCCAAAGGCGATGAGGGTAGCGCCTATGACAAATTCGCTGATGCCAAAATGGAGTGCTATCTTTTCCGCTTCCTTGATGATGAAGTCCGCACCCTTGATGAGGGCAGCCATAGCGATGATAAAGATGATATAGTCCATTATCCCTCCGTTCGTACTATGAGGCTTTTGGGAAGGCCGAAACGTTTGATAATCTCTTCTTCTTTAGTCCGCATTTCGCCGCTGTCGCACTCGTGGTCGTAGCCTAAAAGATGCAATAGCCCGTGGGTAAAGAGCAGAGCTAGCTCTTCATCCGGAGTGTGTCCGTAACGCTCTGCAGCTTCGTTAACTTTATCTACGCTTATGACGATGCTTCCAAGCGGTGCGCCGGGCGTTTCGGCCAGCGGGAAGCTGAGGACGTCAGTGGGCTTGTCGATACCGCGATGGAGTTTGTTGAGCTCTTGGATGTGGGTGTTATCCGTGAGGATCAATTCTATGTCGCCGGGCGTCAAAAATGCAGCGATTTTTTCGATAATAGAGGTATCGAAACGCTGTTTTGTACGATTGTCGATTTCGATCATCGAAGCAGTCCGTTTTTTCATGCAATTGTACCAAAAGGATGCCAATGTTCCAATCGATCCGCTCCAAGCTCATTTTGCTTATCGCCATCTTCATACTCTATGCGGCAGCGCTCTCGTATTATATTCTCAAAGAGAGTTATCGCAATTACACAGAAGCAAACCGGCTCAAAAACGGTGTAGAACTCAGTATCGCGATTTCAGCACTTGTTCACGAGCTCCAAAAAGAGCGTGGGATGACCGCAGGCTATTTGGCAAGCAGTGGGCAGAAGTTTGCTAAGCGTATCGTAGGGCAGTATCGCCTCAGTGATGCAAGACTCCAAAAGCTTCGGCGATTTACGAATAGCGACAAACTGGTAACTCTTCCATCAACCATTCGCACTCGTATCAAGCAGATACAAGGTGAACTAGCACGTATCCCCGCACTGCGCTCAAAGGTGCGCAAATTGGCGATAGACCCTGCCAAGGCTATTGCCACCTATACGTCTCTTAATGCAAAACTTCTTGATACCATCGCTTATATTGCCCACAGTGGTAATAACGCTTATGTAACCAGGGAACTCATTGCGTATGACGACTTTCTTCATGCCAAAGAGCGTGCGGGGATAGAGCGGGCCGTACTATCGGCGGTTTTTGCTAAAGACGTTTTTTTGCCGGGATTTTTCGTCAAGTTTATCAACCTCAAATCCCAACAAGAGGCCTACTTGCACGCCTTCGAGCTATCTGCTCCCCAAAAGCTTGTAGCTATTTATAAAAGTAAGATACAAGACCCCAGCTTCACACAAGTGGCAAAAATGGAGCAAATCGCTATAGACAAAGCGAAAGAGGGTGGATTTGGGATAGATGCAAGTGTGTGGTTCGATACCATCACCAAAAAGATAAACGTGCTCAAAGAGATAGAAGATACGATAGCGTACCAAATCAAAAGGGATATCGCTAAAATAGCCAGAGAAAACCAAATGAGATTTTATCTGACGCTGGGATTTATTCTTGTGGGTATAATGGTGGTGTTGGCTTTGGGATTTTTCATTTTCGAGGTGAGTATCACCAAAAACATAGAGAAGATGAAAAAAGCGCTTGCCGCCATCGTCCAAAACAGAGATTTTACCAAGCGTCTCGATGCGAGTGCGAAGGATGAAATAGGTGCCATTGCCAAAGACGTCAATAGACTTATAGATTTTAGCGCAGATGTGATACAAAATGCCAAAGAGAGTGTGCTCAAAAACTCGCAAGTAGCCAAAGAGCTCTCCCAAACCGCTATGGATATCGGCAAAAACATGGAAGAGGAGGCCTACTTCGTCACCCAAAGCGCCAATCGTGCCAAGAGTATGCAAGAGCCTTTGCAAAATTCTTTGCAAGTACTTAGTGGAACCCAAAAAGAGATAGCTCAAGCAAACACTCTTTTGCAGCATTCAAAAGAGCAGATACTCAACCTCATTCAAGCGGTGCGAACAAGCGCGCACCAAGAGAGCGCAATCGTGCAAGAACTAGAAGAGCTTATGCAGATGGCAGATGAAACCCAAGAGGTGCTTGCGCTCATTGAGGAAATAAGCAACCAAACGAACCTTTTGGCACTCAACGCCGCAATAGAAGCCGCGCGTGCCGGTGAACACGGAAAAGGGTTTGCAGTGGTGGCCGAAGAGGTGCGCTCTTTGGCGGAAAAATCGCGCAATCATGTAGAAAAGATTTCAGGTACCATTACGAAGCTTTTGGCGCAAATCAATGAAATTGCTGCAAATATTTCTAAAAATGCCAAAAGCATCACACAGCTATCTGATACTGTTCGTCATATCGAAAAAGACGTGGATGCCATCTCTACGGTCATGGATGAAACCGTGCACAAATCTTCCGAGTCGGCTACAAGACTAGCGGAGATTATCAAGGAAATAGAAGGCATCATCGAAGATGTGAGCAAAATCAGCGAAATCTCATCGCTCAATGCTCGCAACGTCGAAGAAATCGCTACATCTACCGAATTTTTGTATAAGCAAATCGATTTGCTGCGTGCCAAACTCCAAGAGTATAAAACATGAAAATCGTCGCTCTGGGCACCTCCGCCGGCGGAGGGGTGCTCATCGAAAAGATTCTCTCTCAACTTCAAGACATCGACGGAGTCATCATAATAGCCATTCATCTGAGCCCGAAACACATCGATGATTTCGTAAAGTATCTCGATACCATCACTCCTTTGGACGTGAAAAAGGCTAGAGATTTCGAACCCCTTAAAAAAGGTAGTGTCTATGTGTGCGACAGCGCGTACGATATGCAGTTTCGTCTTGTCTTGCATCAAGGATGTCTCGTAGCGCATAAGGTACAATCATCCATATACAAACCCAATATCGATGTACTCTTTGCATCATTGGCAAAGAACGATCCGCAGCAGACCTTGGCTATCTTGCTCTCTGGCATTGGAGAAGACGGCGTCGAAGGTATGAGGTGTTTGAAAAATGCGGGTGCGTATACGTTTGCTTGCGACGAAGAGAGTGCAGTAGTCTATGGCATGCCGCGAGTAGCTATTGAAAAGAGAGTTGCAGCAAAGATGGATCTTACAGCTCTTATAGAAACGGTCCAAAAGTTTTTGGCATGAGATGCATCGAGAGGTTGCGCCGGATATTTTATGATCGTACAGGCATCACGTTTGATCATAAACGCCATTTTTTTGCCATCAAGATTCTCGGCTTTATGCAGGCAAAAGGGATAGATACGTGCGATGAGCTGATAGAGCGTATCGATAGCGGATCGCTACTGGATGAGCTGACGCAAGAACTTGTAGTCTCCCAAAGCTACTTTTTTCGCGAAGAGCAGGACTTTGCGTTTTTGCTCCATGATATAAGAAGTCGCCCCACATTTGGGCTCAAAATCCTCTCCATCCCTTGCGCTAGCGGGGAAGAACCCTATACGCTGGCGATGTTTTTACTCAAGTCCGGTATAGCCAATTTTTCGATTCTAGGAGTCGATATCAATCGAGCGGCCATAGCAAAGGCACAGCGCGGCGTCTATGACCGGCGTACCGTAAAAAGAGTTCCCCAAGAGTACAGAGACACCTTTTTCGAACCATGCAGCGAAGGGTATGCTATCAAAGGAGTTGTGAAAGACTGCGTCGATTTTAGGACCAAAAACCTCTTTGCCAAAGATTTCGAAGAGCTTGGTCGATTCGATTACATCTTCTGTCGCAATCTTTTTATATACCTCGATGCTAACTTCAAAGAGCGTGCACTCCAAACTTTTTGGCGCATGCTCGATTGTGAGGGTGTTTTGATCACCAGCTTTAGCGACTACTTCGCCAAAGCTCCTGGTTTTGATACAATTGTCTACCAAAATAAACATTACTATAAAAAGAGATGCGATGAAAAAGGCTGTATGTATACTCAGTGGTGGAATGGATAGTGCAGTCGCTGCCTATATAGCGAAAAAAGAAGGCTACGAGATAGTGGCCGTGCATTTCAACTACGGCCAGCGCACCGAAAAGAGAGAACTGCAGGCATTTCGCGACATCGCTGCGAGTCTGGAGGCTAAAACCTATGAAATCGACTTGCCCTTTTTCAAGCAAATCGGCGCTTCGGCTCTGACGGACGAATCGCTGGCAGTCCCTACCGACGGCATCAAGCCCGGCATCCCCATCACGTACGTGCCTTTTCGCAACGGCATATTCCTCAGCATCGCGGCAGCCATCGCGGAAAAAGAGGGCGCAGAGGCGATATTTATCGGAGTGGTAGAGGAAGATAGCAGTGGTTATCCCGATTGTAGGGAAAGCTTCATCCAAGCCATGCAGCGTGCCATAAACCTAGGAACGAAAGATGCTACGAATCTGGTGATTAAAACGCCTCTTATACATCTTAAAAAAGAGGATATCGTGGCTCTAGGAGCGAAGCTTGGCGTGCCTTTGGAGCTGACCTGGAGCTGCTATAGGTTCGAAGATGCAGCCTGCGGAGTGTGCGATAGCTGCAGGCTTCGCCTCAAAGGATTCGAAAAAGCGGGGCTTAAAGATAAAATCCCCTACAAAACTACATCAGCCTCCTAGCATCTTCGCTAGGCTTCTTGGCAAATGTGATATCTACGAACTTTTCGCTCTTGTGTCCCAGCTCCTTGTTGAGATGGTCGAAAAACTCCTTTTTGATTTTGCGCTCTTCATTCTCTTTGGCATTGGAGATTAAGAGGCGTATCTTCGCACCGCCGGTTGATGGAAGCTCATAAAAGCTTATATCTTTGAAGCGGTTTTTGAGGATCTTGAGTACCGGCAAGAGATAGCCTAGAGAGTTTTGCAAAAAGTGTTCACGCACGGCGAGTTTGGGGTCGATGTAGGTTTGCAAGCGAATCTGGGTGAAAGTGCGATAGAGCGCCTCGAAAACGAAAGTGGCTGCTAATACGATGGAAGAAGAGAGAAGGTTGTGCGGATGATGCTCATAGTTGTATCCAATCAAAACGGCTATGGAGACGATGCACAGCACGAATGCTAGAAAGCTTATCCAGCGGTTGGATCGGGTCTCTTTGTAAAGCTTGAAATTGACGTAGTTGACGCTGGCAAAGATGATCAAAAAGCCGAGGCTGCCGGCAATAGAGATGTTTTCGAGATTGAAACTGAGAGCGAAAAGTATGGAGAATATGGCCAAAATCAAAAGCCCTTCGCTGCCTTGCCTCCAAAGGCGTCTGGTGAAGTTTTTGGGCAGTCCCCCCGTTTTGGCTATGAGGTAGCTTACGCGCGCGCCGCCGTAGAGCGTGGCGTTGATGGCCGAAGAGGTGGAGAGCAGTGCGGCTATGCCTATGAGAATGAATCCGAACTCTCCCAAAAAGGGCTTGGCGGCTACCGCCAGCGCGAAGTCGCTATACTTTTGGACCTGCTCGTATGTCAGATTCGCTACTGCTACGGCAGCTACCAGCACATAGATAAAAATCGTGGTCAAAACGGCTGCGTAGTAGGCTTTGGGAAGGTTCTTTTCCGGGTCCTTTATATCTGCTGCGGTATTGGCTATGAGTTCGAAACCCTCGTACGCCAAAAATATAATAAGCCCGCCCGTCATTATCTTTATGACGCTTTCGTAATGTTCGGGCGAGAGTTTGCTAAAATCTCCCGTCAAAAATCCCAGCGCTGCAAAAAAGAGCAGTATCGCCACTTTGGCAAAGACCATGATATCTTCGCTTTTGCCGCTGATGTAGGCGCCTAGAAAATTGAGAAAGGTAAAAAAGGCGATGACGGCTGCGACGAAAATCTTCTTATAAAGCGTTATTTCATGGCCGAAAAAAAGAGCGCTTGCATAGCTTCCGAAGGCATAGGCGTAGAGGGCTAGCATGATGATGTAGCTTGCTAGCAAAAGGGTGTTGAGATAGGCGCTTATGAGATTGTTGCCAAGGCCCTGGACCAAAAACTCCACCGTGCCGCCTTCGCTAGGATAGCGTACAGAGAGTTTGGCATAGGAGTAGGAGGTGAGCAGTGCGATGAGGCCGGCGAACAAGAAGGCTATGGGAGCAGCGCCTTTGGCCAGCAAAATGGTCAGACCCAGCACGGCGAAAATGCCGCCGCCGATCATTCCACCCACACCGATGGAGTAGGCTTCCCAAAATCCTATTTTCTTATCCATCGCGCATCTCGAGGTAGTTTTTAAGACCCAAGCTTGTCCAAGCCCTATTTTCCATCCAAAAAGGTTCTATATTTTGCCATACGCGCTTGAAGTCGGCCGATTTGGCGCTCTGTTCATGAATCACTTCAAAAAGGGCTTTTTGTGCTGCTTGGACTATCTCTTCGGGCCATTTGCGCAGCTGTACGCCGAGGGTTTTTAGCTTTTTGAGGGCTTCGGCGTTTTTGGCTTGGAAGTTGTATACCATCTTTGCGTTCATCTCATTCGCACAGCTTGTTATGAGGGTCTGAATATCTTTTGGGAGGCTCTCCCAGCGCTTTTTATTAAAGGTAAGCTCCAAAACGCTACCCGGCTCGTGAAAACCGCTGTAGTAGTATTTGGCCACTTTGTAAAAGCCCATCTTGATATCGAGAGCCGGACCTACCCATTCGGTAGCATCGATGGTACCTCGATCAAGAGCGGTGTATATTTCGCCAGCAGCGAGCAATATGGCATTGACGCCAAGCTTTGCCATCACTTCGCCCCCAAGGCCCGGGATGCGCATTTTAAGGCCCTTGAGGTCTTTAAGACTTTTTATCTCCTTGCGAAACCAGCCGCCCATCTGCACGTCGGTATTGCCGCCGAGCAGGGGGTAGAGGTTGTATTTGCCGTAGAGCTCGCGCCACAGCTCCAATCCCCCGCCGTAGAGCATCCATGCGTTCATCTCGTTGGAGGTAAACCCGAAAGGAAAGCCCCCAAAGAGTGCGAAGGCAGGGTTTTTGCCTTTCCAGTAGTAGGGCCCAGAGTGAAAAGCGTCGATTTGGCCGGCACTGCAGGCATCGAAGACCTGGAGCGCTGGAACGAGTAGGTTTTTGGCGAAGACCTTTATCTGCACCTCGCCGTCACTCGCCTCATAGACGCGTTTTGCGAACTCTTCGACGCCTTCGCCCATGATGGGGAAATTTGCCGGCCAGCTGGTGGCGAGTTTGAGTGTGATTTTGCGTCGTTTGCTCACACTAAAGCTGTGTACCTCTTGGCGTTTGCAGCCGGCTAGCATCGAAGCCGTGGTAGCTGCGGATGCTAGCAAAAACGTTCGCCTTTTCATGCCTACTCCTTAGTACAAAGCTGCGATGACCGCATAGGATGCGAAGAACATCAGATGCGAAACCCCTTCTATGTAGTTGGTCTCACCGTTGTCCGTAGTCTTCCATGCTAGGATAATCGTCAGTAGTAGTGCCCCGATTTGCAATGCGTTAAAATCGAGTGTAAAGGGAATGTGGTTGAAATAACTCAAGGCCATGAGCACGGGAACGGTGATGAGAATAGAGACGGTGCTCGCACCCATGGCAATATTGATGACGCGTTGGATCTGGTCGTTTTTGGCGGCTTTGACGGCGGTGATAAGCTCGGGTGAGACGCTGATGATTGCGATGATGAGACCGGCGAGTCCTGCGTTTATGCCAAGATCATCGAATACCGCGCTCGAGTCGTGCGCGAAAATTTCCGCCATAATGCCCACACCGAAAATGAGAGCAAAGACCACGATGAGATTGGCCCAGTTGGGGAGACGCTCGAAAATATAGTCATCCTCGTGCTCTTCGTCATCGCCTAACTTTTTGCGCTTTTTGAGGCGCAATATGCGGCTGCGGGCGGTAGCTTTGAAAAAGTGGGAGTGGGTTTTGGTCTGGAAGATATAAATGGTAATGTAGTAGATGAAGAGCATGATGGAGATAATGATGCTTGCGCGCATCAGTTTGCTCTCGCCGTCCGGTGTGAAAGCCAGGAGACTGGGCACCAAGAGCGCGATAGAAGAGATAAAGAGAATGGTAGTATAGGTACTGGAGGTATCTTCGTTATGCTCTTGCTCGGCAAAAGCAAGGCCTCCTACGAAGACCGCCAGCCCTAATAGGACGTTCATATCCACTATAACGGCCGAAATGATACCGCTCTTGACGGTGGCTAGGGTTTCGGGTGTAGCTTCGTGCCCACCGGCGGTAAGAATCATAAAGAGCAAGATTATCTCCACCGCAACGGCGCTAAATGTCAGAACGAAACTTCCATAAGGTTCACCCAAGCGTTCGGCCAAGATTTCGGCCACTTCGCTGACGGTTACGGAAAAGGCAACTATGGAAAGAGCAGCAAAGAAGGTGGAGAGATAGTCGTGATGGAGCGTATGGAAATAGTAGGCAGCAAGGGCCGCGACGATACCGATGACGATATCCCAGTAATCTTCTACATAATCCCTGAACTCGGGGGAATAGTCGCTTTGCAACGGATAGACTCCTTATAGTAATGTTTGCTCTCGCTTCTTGTGTGCGAGCATCGCTACATCGAAGCTTTCGCACAGCGCGAGGTGAAAGTCACGATTATACAAAAAATTTCGCACATTTTCTATCGGCATTGTAACAAAATCGGGCAAAGAGGTGCTGTGGCACAAAAAGAGCTTTTTGGCCCATGGGGCTTTTTGGAGTAAAAATTCACGCTCCAATCCCAAAAGATGCAAGCGAGGTTCGGTAATAAGGACGCGTTGGCTTTTGCCAAACTCCACTTCGCAAAAATCGCTACCCAGAAAGTGGGGTCGAAAGTGTGGGAATCTGTGCAGGTGCGTAAAGCCGTATGCTAGGTCGAAACGATCGATAAGGGATGCTACGCGTCCTAGTGCCGGGATGAAAAGAGGCGACAGAGGCAGCCGTTCGTAATAAGAGCCCAAAAAAAGGAGCGAGGTTTCAAAAAGATACTCCTGTGTGACCGTAATAGGATAGGCATCGAGAGAATATGCTTCCAAAGCAAGAGCTTCCAAAATGTGCGCAGGAGCTATAAAGTGGGTAATAGTATGAGACTGGAGCGCTTCTATGGAGTTTTGCAGGGAGGTATGAAAACAGAACTCTTTGGCATCGATGCAAAGGCTTGCAAGCTCTAGCTCCAGTACTCCCAGCGCGATGAGCTTTATCTTTTTTTCGACCAGGAGATAGCGAAGGTAGCGCAGCAGTACCTGCTCTATATCCTCGGCTATGAGCCACGCTATCTCTTCATCCAGAATAGGTGAGGGTTCGGATGTGAGGATGGCGTAAGCTCCCCGTTCGATGGCGACGGGGATAGATGTGGTATCGGACGCTACGAAAAGGTCGCCCCGATGGAGTTTGTCGACATCGAAGACAACACTGTCAAATCGTGAGATAGCGGGAGTATTGCGAAGCTTTGCACCGGTGAGGCCCAGGAAGTTTTCGAGCCTCATTGCACGGGTGTTCCCTCTTTTTTGCGCGTTTTGGGTCCTACGAGTGTGAGTCCGTTTTCGTCGCGAGCCGCGAGAATCATCCCTTCGCTGAGGATTCCCATAAGTTTGGCAGGCTTGAGGTTGGCCACGACGCACACCTGCTCGCCCACCAGCTCGCTAGGAGTATAGAACTCCTTGATGCCGGCCACTATCTGGCGCGGTCGCTCTTCGCCCAGGTCTATTTGCAGTTTGAGAAGTTTTTTGCTTTTTGGCACTTCCTCGGCCTCTACTACGGTACCTACCTTGATTTTGACCTTGAAGAAGTCGTCGATGGTGATGACGTTGTCTTGGCTTTTGGGTTGTGTCGGCTCTTTTTTGGTCTGGCTTTTTTGCTCTTGCATCAGCGGCTCTTCGATTTTTGGAAAGAGAGGCGGTACTTTTTTGATGGTGAAACTTTTCAAGAGCTCTCGATTTTCTACAAATTTTTTGAAACTCTCTTTGTCGATGCTAAAGCCCAGGGCATCCGCGATGGTCTGTGTGGTTTTGGGCATCACGGGGTGCAGCAGGAGCGCCGCTTTGGCCAAGATATTGGCTACAAGGGCGATGAGCGCCATCGCTTCGTCTTCTTTTCCCTCTTTCATCTTTGCCCATGGCGTATAGCGGTCTATAGCCTTGTTTGCGATGGTAAGAATCTTCCAAAGTTCTTCCAGGTAGCGGTGCCACTTCATCTCTTCGGCCAGCGCATCGAGGCCGTCGATGATCTCTTGCATCTCGGCGAGCTCTTGGGCGTGGAACTTCTCCACATCTTTGCTGTCTACTTGAAAATCGAAATATTTTCCACTCATACCGATGATGCGGTTGAGCAGGTTGCCAAGGTCGTTGCCCAGGTCGTTGTTGATGCGATCGATCAGCGCCTTTTGGCTAAAGTCGCCATCTTGGCCGAAGGGGACCTCGCGAAGTAAAAAGTAGCGAAAGTTTTCCAGACCATAGGCATCTGCCACGGCTTTGGGATCGACTACGTTGCCTTTGGATTTGCTCATCTTCTCACCGTTTCTCGTCCACCAGCCGTGCGTAGCGATATGTTTGGGGATAGCCAGATCCAGACTCATCAAAAATGCCGGCCAATAGACTGCGTGGAAACGCAAGATATCCTTGCCCACCAGATGATAATCGGCCGGCCAAAAGTGCATCAACTTCTCATCTGTGCCGTATCCTAAGGCAGTGACGTAGTTGAGCAGAGCGTCGAGCCACACATACATCACGTGTTTGGGATCGTTGATAGACTCGGGCAGCGGGACGCCCCAGTTGAAGCTGGTGCGGGTGATGGAGAGGTCTTGTAGACCCCCTTCGACGAAGCGAATCACCTCGTTTTTTTTCGATTTTGGCAAGACGAACTTCTCTTCGTTTTTGTAGAGTTCCAAGAGTTTGTCTTGGTATTTGGAGAGGCGAAAGAAGTAGCTCTCTTCCTTGACGATACTTGTAGGTTTGCCGCAATCGGGGCAGAACTCGTTGTCGATGAGCTGTGATTCCGGGAAAAAGGATTCACAGCTGATGCAGTAGTGCCCTTCGTAAGTACCTTTGTAGATGTCACCTTTGTTGTACATTATCTCAAAGGCTTTCTGGACACCCTTGATATGCTCGGGGTCCGTGGTGCGGATGAATTTGTCGTAGCTGATTTCAAACTCGTCCCAAAGATTTCTAAACTTCGCGCTTATCTCATCCGCATACTCTTTGGGGCTTTTGCCTCTTTTTTTCGCTGCCTCTTCTATCTTTTGGCCGTGTTCGTCGGTGCCCGTGAGGAAGAAGGTTTCAAAGCCCCTGAGGCGAAAGTAGCGCGCCGCCGTGTCGGCGATAATAGTGGTGTAGGCGTGCCCTATGTGGGGTACGTCGTTGACATAGTAGATAGGTGTGGTGATATAGCGTTTCATACACTCTCCTTAAAATTCAAATCCGCCGCCCTTGCCCTTGTTCATACTTAGATACACGGCGTCTACATATTCGTTGCGTACTTTACAGCCGATGATTTCCTTGCATTTGAGGCAAGAGTCCACCTTTTTTTGCTCTTGGCATTTTTTGAGCTCTTTGGTTTTTTCTACGAGCATCTGCTCGTAGCGATCAAGCTTTTTCATAGTACTCTTTGACCTTTTCGATTTCGTAGCGGCTGCCGAAAAAGCAGGGCGTCGTTTCATGGATGTCGCCGCATCCTAGCTCCAAAAGGCGCCTGCCGCTCTCATCTATGGCGTAGCCCCCGGCTTTTTCGTAGATATTGGCAAATGGAAAAACCTCGAAGATTTTGCGCAGCTTTCCTTTTGGCTTGTCTTCGGTGCCGGGGTAGCTAAAGAGGCCTCCGCCCTTGACGAGGATTTGATGCAGATCCGGCACCATCCCGCCGGAGTAGCGCAGGCGATACCCCTCGGCGAAGAGCGACTCTACCAGCTCTTTGTGGTGTGGGTACCAGTACTTTTGCGTAGCACCGGGTGCGTTGAGCTTGCCTTTGTCACCCAGTGCGAGCTCTTGCATAAAGACGAACTCCTCCCCTTCGAGTCTAAAGCGCTCGGCCTTAATGGTGGCTACCACCAGCTCCGTGCGAGGACCGTAGACCACGTAGGCACTGGCTACGAGGTTAGGGCCAGAGAAACTGCCTTCGTAGATGCCAAAAATAGATCCGACACTGAGGTTGACATCCACGAGGCTGCTGCCATCGAGTGGATCGTATCCCACCAGATATTTGCCCGATTCGTTGATAGTTACGGGATCGCTCTTCTCTTCGCTGGCGATCGTTTTTACGGAACTTGCGCGTGCTAGCTCCTCTTCGATGATGGTGTCGCTGAGCACATCGAGTTTGAGCTGCTGCTCACCGGAGCTGTTGGCGCTTTGGGCGTAGCCGAGTTCTTCTTCATTGATCGCTTTGCGAATGCGTATGGCACTACGTTTGATAGCTTCGATGATTTCGGTCATTTCACACCTCTTTCGCGTTTGCTTGGATCCAAGAGAGGATCTGCTTGGGGTCGTTGAGATCGAGTATTTCTATATGTTCCGGTATAGTGGCGCGATCTACGCTCCCATCGATCGCCACGGCCTGGATGTAGTCGAAGTAGCTAGGATCCACCTGGCCGCGAAAGACACCGATGCGTGGTAGCGGCAGGTATTTGAGCCCTTCGACCAAAAGATAGTCGAAATCGCCAAGCATTGCGATGATCTCCTCGATATCGCGATGGCGATGGGAGAAGTAGGTGGTGCGGGTAGGGGAGGTGACCACCACCTCCGCGCCCGTTTGGAAAAATTTATAGCTATCCTTACCCTCTACGTCGAATTGCGCCTTGTCTTTGGGGTCGTTTTTGACGATGGCGACACGATGCTCGGGTAGCAAGAGTTTGGCCACTTTGGTGATGATGGTGGTTTTGCCACTGTTGGAGGGGCCTGTAAAGGCGACGGCTCTTCTCAAGGGCTCCCTTTTTTTCTTGCTATTTTATCCAATAAAAAGTTAAGAGTAGCTATAATGGTGCAAAATCACCAAAGAGGACGACGATGCTAAGAAAGCTCCTAATGGCTGCGGCTTTTTTGCTCCTTGCAGGATGTAGCTGCAAAAACACCAACTTCTTCGCTCCCGATAAGTACTACGCAGAAGCATTGCGTTACACCCAAAAGGGCGATATTGCCATTTCACTGGAGAACAAGGCTCTCATCGTAGCTACCTATCTCAATCCTCTTAAAAAGCGCACCAAAGGGGATGAGGAGTTTTTCGTGCGCGTCTACATCGACAACGATTTCGACGACCCCCAAAAGAGCGGCCTCTTTCATCCGGGATACACCCTCACGCTCAACGGCAAAAAGCCTCTTTCTATCAAAGCGGTGGACAAAAATAGCGAACTGGCAAAATCGATGCCGGCGGTGCTGCCTTGGTATAAGCTCTATGTGGTGCGATTTGCGCACACCGAAGCTAAAACTTTGCGCCTGGAGTTTGCGAACGCAAAGTACGGCAAAGTGGTTTTAACCTATCCAAACTTTCTGTTAGACTAAAAGGAAGATGGAAGATTTTTGCGTAGAGCGTGAAATTTTCCATCACCTTCTTGCCGTAGTGCCTGTTTTGGCCCGAAGGGTTGAGCTCCATCGCAAGCATAGGATCGTATTTGCAAAAAAGATCGATGAGATTGCGTCTGGTAAATCCGATGCCTGCATTGTATGCGTAGGCGATGAGCAGCGGATGTGCAAGATGGCGCTCTAAGTAATCGAGATGGTGATTTGCAAAGCGCACCGCCACATCCTCTTCGAACATCGAATCTAGATCAAAATCGCTCACATTCAGCTCTTTGGCCGTATGGCGCGCCAAAAAGGGCATAAACTGCAACGGTCCCAGAGCGTAGGAGTAGGAGATGGTGCCCGGGATGAAGAGGGATTCTTGGCGTGCAAGCGCATAGAGTAAAATTTTTCTTGATGTGTTGGTATCACCCAGGAGCTCTTCGTAGGGTGTGATGAGATACTCTTTTTTGTAGCCATCCATTTTTGTTCGGACGATGGCATACAGAGGCGCTCCCTCGATATTGTCAAATCTCTTCACAAGAGCTGGAAGGTCGGTTTTTTTGGCTTTTCGAATGAGTTTGTAGAGCCTTGCGGCCTCGAAGGGGTCGCTGAGATTGAGATCGCTATGGCCTCGGGGTGAGAGCAAGGCGAAGCTTTGGAGGGGCTTTTTGAGCTTTTCAGCGGCCAAAATCTTGTAGATATCGACGCCGGGAGTCGCCAGAATATCATTAAGATGGCTGCTGTCGTGCGTGGTGCGATAGAGCCAGTAGCGCGCACGGTTCTTGTGGCGGCGTTTTTTGGCTTTGGCAAGGGAAGCTCGCAAAAATTTGCCCGCCAGGGAGTCAAAATCGTGCTTTATGGCGTAGATGGCTATCCAAAAGTTGGTCTGGGCGTCGAGGGTGTCGGGATCGAGCATAAAGAGGTTGTAGCCGATGTTGTTGAGATCTTCGAGCACGATATGGCGCACGAAAGAGCGAAATCGCCAGGATTTGGCGAAGCGGCGCATCGTATCCATATCTATTTCGTAGTTGAAGAAGCGGGCGCGATTATTCCAGCCGGCTGCGTTGAAGTAAGAGAGAAAATCGGTTTGGAGCGCACCGAAAAAGGGGTACTTGGCAGCAAGAGGTTGTAGCTTTTTGGCGATGGGAAACGCGGCGATCTTATGAAGCAACTCTTTACGCTCACTAAGTGGCAGCTGCAAAAATTTGGCCACGGAGATGGAGGCAGCGATGCAGGAGGGATCTTGGTCTGCAAGCTTCTGGGCTTTCATAGTGAGGCACTCCACGATGTGCGAGATGTTTGCATCGCCTCTTTTTTGCGCGTAGCGGCGTAAAATCTTGCGATTGACGTGGTAACTCAGCTCCAGGGCTTTTTGGGCCTGGGCGGGGGTGATGTTTTGATCGAGGTAGCGCCAGATGTAAAAATCTCTTTCGATGCTTCTGGGTTTAGAGGCCAAAAAATCGAGGGTGATTTGGTGCCCAAAAAGAAAAAGGGGCAAAAGAAGCAGCAGAAGCCTCATCCAGCGAGCCTGTAGGCGAGCTGTAGCATCAAACGCACGAAAAACATATCGAAAAACTGCAAAGCGATGATGAGAATCAAAGGCGCTAGGTCGATACCGCCGATGACCGTGGGAATGTAGCGGCGTATCCAGGCATAGACAGGCTCCGTGAGACGATAGAGGGTCTGGACGATGGGGTTGTAGGGATCTGGGCGCACCCAGCTAATGAGCGCGGCGATGATGACGACCCAGATGTAGATGTTGATCACCATATGGATGATTTGTGCCAAGGCTTGCAAGAATGTGGCTAACACTATCATCGTAGCACCTCTTTGATGTGGTCTTTGAGATAGGGGTAGAGCACGGAGATTTCTGGACCGTGTTGGGCACCTGTAAGCAGAATGCGCAACGGCTTGAAAAAGCGCTTGCCTTTGAGACCGCTTTGCTCCATAAGCTCTTTTTTGAATGCATCGAAATTATCCTGAAGTTCCATACCTAGGATGATATCTTTTAATATGAGAGCCTCTTTTTCAAACTCGCTGAAATCGCGCTCTTTGCTAAAGATCGCATCGAGCTTGGCTTTGATCTCTTTGAGGGTGCTTGCCTCTTCGAGATAGATGCGCGCAAGTCCCGCAAGACTTGGATGGATCCCCAAAGCTTTCGCAAGCTCCGCATCACTGAGGTGTTTAAGATGCTCGCGATTGATGAAGCGCAGTTTCTCGATATCGAACTTGGCGGGCGCTTTGGAGATGTTTTGTAGATCGAACCACGCTATCGCTTCATTGAGCGTAAAGATCTCTTTGGGTGTTTTGTTGCCAAGCAGTATCAGATAGTTGGCGATCGCCTGGGGCAAGAAACCCTCTTCCAAGAGCCACTTGACGCTGGAGGCTTTATCGCGCTTGCTCATCTTCTTGCCGTCACTACTGAGGATGATGGGTAGGTGCGCGTAGGCGATCTCTTTGTCATAACCCAGCATCCTTCGCACGTGAATCTGCTTGGGTGTGTTGCTTACGTGGTCTTCGCCGCGGATGACGAGGGAGATGTCGTAGAGCATATCGTCTACGGCACAGGCGAAGTTGTAGGTGGGGCGGCCGTCTTGGCGAAGAATGACGAAGCTGTCCACTTCGTTGGGAGCGAAGGTGAGCTTGCCTTTGATGATGTCGTCGAATGTGATGTCGGCCTGGGGCTTTTTGATACGCACCACAAAAGGTTTGCCTCGCTTTTTGGCCTCTTCGATGGTGATATGTTCGCACTTGCCGCTGTAGCGGTAGGGACGCTTTTGCTCTTTGGCTTTTTGGCGTTCGGCTTCGAGCTCTTCAGGCGTACAAAAGCAGGCGAAGGCTTTGCCTTCTTCTAGAAGTTTGGCTGCGAAATTTTGATGGAACGAAAAGTTGGCGCTTTGGTAGACCACCTCATCGTAGGTGATGCCAAAGATATCCAATATCTGCAGTATTTCTCGGTCTTTTCCTTCGATATTGCGCTCGATATCGGTATCCTCTATGCGGATGATGAAGCGCTCGCCGCGCTGTTTTGCTACAATAAAGTTCAAAATCGCCACACGCAGGTTGCCTATGTGCATATCGCCTGTGGGGCTTGGAGCGAATCGCAGCATTGCCTCCCTTTGTTTGGTTTGTGCTATTGTAATATAATTTGCCGTAAAAGGAAAAGAGTGAAGAAGCGCCTTGTTACCAACATTATCTCTCGAGGATTCGGCAAATTTGCCAGCCACAGATTCCACCCGACACTCCAAAAATTTATCAACCGCTCCTATGTGCGCCTGATGGGATTGGATATGCGAGAATTCGCCGCTCCCGAGAGCTATGAGAGTCTCAATGCGCTCTTTACGAGAGCTCTTATAAAAGAGCGCACTCTCGAGGAGGATCTCATCTCGCCTACCGACTCGCTGGTCACGGAGTGTGGGAGAGTAGAGGGCAAGAGAGCTCTGCAAATAAAGGGAATGGCATATAATGTAGATGAGCTCTTGCGAGAATGCGATGCTAGCACCGTTTACGACGGCACCTACGTCAATCTTTATCTCTCTCCACGCGACTATCACCGCTATCACGTACCGGTGGATATGCGAGTGCGACGGGTAGTGCATATCCCCGGCAAGCTCTATCCCGTGAATCTGCGGTATCTGCGCAAAAAGCTGGATCTCTTTATAGAAAACGAGCGTGTGATCCTCGAGTGTGAGACTTTGGCGGGAGGGCGCTTTTTCATCGTGCTGGTGGGGGCTCTCAATGTAGGTAAGATGACGCTTGTTTTTGAGAGCCGCATCGAGACCAACCACACTCGCGAAGTGGCGGTGTATGAGTATGAAGATCTCTTTTTGCAAAAAGGGGATCTCTTGGGCTATTTCAAAATGGGCTCGACGGTGCTGCTCTTTTTTGAGCCTGGGCTGTGCGAGCTGGTAATCCATCCCGGAGTGCAGGTGCGCTACGGGCAAAAAATAGGAGTGCTGTATGAAAAACAATCTCAATGAAGAGGTCCGACCCGAAGATATCCTCATCGTCGAAGCCGAAATCGTGCCCGATGGACTAGGTGGCTGGATGATTCGCTGCCGCAATACCGAAAACGGCGAAGAGCGCTACTGCAAAAGCATCGAAGAGTATAGCGATTTTTTAAACGAGTGCGTCTATGCAACGAAAAAGAGCAACTTCCAGGCTGTCTGGCTCGAATCGCCTAAAGCTACTCCCGCGATGATAGCGGATGTGCGCGCGAAGCTGATGGAGTTTTACGAGAAGATGGGCAGCTGATTACTCCCCGCCGTAGGGGAGTTTCGCCTTTTTCCAGGCCAAAAAGCCGCCTTCGACGTTGTAGACCTTGGCAAATCCTTTTTTGGCCAAGAGATTTGCCGCGTATTGGCTGCGTGCACCTGTACGACAGATGAGCAAAATAGGATGGTTGCCTGCGAGCTTGAGCAGTTTTGCCACATCTTCGGCGAAGTGCTTATTTTCGATGGGTGTGATGTTATAGACCTTATGGGCATCGAGAGCACTCTTTTTCTCTTTTTTTGCCAGATTGTAGCGAAGCTGGAGCGCTTTTGGCTTGTAGCTGTAGTCAAAGACGGGAATACTCACAGCTCCCAGAGCGTGTCCTGCATAGATGTACTCTGCAGGTGTGCGCACATCAATGAGGATAGCACCTTTTTGTACCATTTCGTAAGCCTCTTGGACACTAAGGTCGTCTTCGTAGTATATCTCATCGGCGAAGAGTCCAAGAGCCAGCAAAAAAAGAATCACAAAAATCCTCTTCATCCACCATCCTTTTTTTGCAAAAAGCTTAGCAATTACAAACTTAAAATAAGTTATACTTGTGATAACAAAAAGAGCGGCTAATAGTAAAAATGATAATGATTATCAATTTAAGAACACCATAAGCTTTTTTGCTCTATTATTCTGTGAACATTCCTTATAGGGAGAACAGAAGTCAAAATGAAAAAATTGCTCATTCTCGCTCCTTTGGCGAGTATGCTCTTTGCGCAGGAGTCGTTGCGCACAAGTTTGGGAAAAGATGTGTATGCGCAGCATATGCGCGGCGAAGTGCGTGCAGGCTGGATAGAAGCGAGCGGTAGTGACGCGACCTTTGCGCTAGGTGGACATATCCATTTCAATACACCAAGTTGGCATAGACTGCAAGCGGGTCTGGGTTTTTATACCGTCAACGATTTTGGCCTCGGGCCCAAAGATGCCAACGAGGATTTCTTCGGTATTGATAAAAAGGGTTACACCTTCGTCAGTGAAGCCTATGTGGAGTATCGCGGCAAATGGGATATCAAAATAGGGCGCCAAAATCTCGAAACCCCACACGCAGATAGCGACGATATCCGTATGGTGCCCAACTACTTTGAAGCTGCGGTTGCACGAGGTGAGCTTGGGAGTGCGTATATCGAGGCCGGTTACATCACCCGAATGGGTGGCTGGGAAAACGGCGGCAAGCCTGCCAAATTTGTGCGGCTAGGTGAAGTGTTCGGTATAGTACAAAAAACAGACGGTGCTGCGTATGTGGGGCTGCAAACAAACATCGCTTCTATAGATGTACAGGCTTGGGGATACCATATGGTAGATGTAGCCAATGTTC
>WGBB01000230.1 GCA_015494505.1 Nitratiruptor sp.
CACAGCATCGAGCGGCCGTTAGCAGATCTGCGAGTATCATCGTATCTGAGCATCGACAGCGCTCTGGCACTGCTGCGCACCATGACAGACATCATCTACCGCCGCAGCGTGACCAAAGAGCAGCGCTTAGATATCCCCACCATCCAGCAAACCATCCGCAAACTCTTGGCCCACAATTTTGGCTGGGCCATCGAACGGCTCGCATTTTTCGACGAAGAGCCGGGGGAGGAGTTCGACATTACGAAGCTGCTGGCATACAAAGAGCATCTTTTCTATGTGGCCATCGATTGCGGCGATGTGGCAAACAAACTCTATGTGCTCGAAAGCATCGATCTCATCCTCGAAGCCATCAAGCTCACACTCTATCTACGCTCAAAGGAGGAGGCATGAGAGCCGAATACTGCTACGCATTGCCTGAAGGCGAGGTGCTCCACGCCGAGCATCCCGAGTGGCCCCTTTTTCGTGTCACGATACATGGAAGCGATACGGAGCGTGTGAAACTCTCCAAGCGTTTGGTGTGTGCCGTGAAGCATCTGCCCCTTCGCCTACAGATTCACTACGAAAAAGATCCCACCAAATCGATCGAGGAGGGCGTGGCCAAAGATCCCACACTCACTCTCGATGGTCGCATCTTGCTTGAGGGATTGGTAAGCGCCGAGGAAATTACGCAGACATTTGAAAAGCTCTTACAAGAGAAGTGATTTACCGACCGTTAAGTTGTTTATGCTACAATAGATCTAAACTAAAAAAGGAGGAATCATGAACGTCCCAACACCCGAACAGGTAGAACAGATGATGATAGAAAAGATGGGAGCTTTGCCCGAGTCTCTCAATCTTGCAAAAGTCGTGGACCCCAGATTTCTCATCGAACAGGCCATGAGCAGCAAGTTTAGCGTCCAGGACGAAAAGAACCCATTCGATCCCAAAACATCCATGCTCATTATGCTTGCCGTCTCCATGACCCTTGGCAGCGACGAGTGCGCTGAGGTGCAAACGAGAATGCTCAAAAAGATGGGTCTGACCAAAGAGGAATTAGCATACCTCGTTAAAATCGTCAAGCACGCGCACGCAAGCGCCGTGATGGGCAAAGCCAAAGCGGCTTTGAAGACGTTCGAAGACTAACGCGGAGGCCTCTTGGCCTCACAATATATTTTTTTGCTACTAAAGTTACTGAACGTTTGGTAAATATTCGATACGATATACTATCTCAGATAAAGGAAGATACCATGAAACGACGAGAATTTCTCAAAGGCTCAGCCCTTGCAGCAGGCGCGGCAGCGCTTTTTCCAACTCTTAGCAGTGCGAGTATGATCGCACCCGCAAAAGGCGAAAAGGTCCCCGAAGGTCCCGTGACACTCTACTTCGAGTTTCGTATCCCGGGCAACAAACGTGACGATCTGATCCGCCATATGAGAGAATTTGTAAAAAGAGCCGAAAAGAAACGCGGCTTTTTGTCTTTGTCATTCAAAAATATGGTCGGTGACTCCACCATGGTCAAAAACTACCCCACCGAACTCAAAGGAGTGCTCAAAAGCGCCTACATCGACGCTTTCAAGCAAAATAGGCTTCCACTCTTCTATGCCTTGTTCGTTCGCTTCGCATCCTATCACGATCTCAAACGCTCCGGTCTGCGCAAAGAGTTCGCTCAAATTATGCAACGCTACGGGGCTCTATCGAAAAACTACTTTGAGGGAGTCTTCGTCACGGTAGCGGCCGGCGATAGAGAAAAGATCTACAGCACCTCAGAGCAGATCCGCCATTTCCTCACACACCAAAAAGATCACCCCATCGACGATCTCGTGACGGTCAACAACCACGTCTCCATCCATACCAAAGACAAAGAGATCTTCAACAAAGAGAGCGCGGCACTGCTCAAAATCGCTCAAGATACCTTCCGCCCGGCACCCGGCGATCCCGATTACAATCCTAAATTCCCCGACGGAATGCCCGGCGCATATCAGACACACCACTACCGCAAAGCGGTGACTACGGAGATCTTGCAAAGCGCCTTTAGCGACGGCGGCAAGACGCACTATCTCTTCCACGGTACATGGGAGAGCGTCTGGGATCATGAAAACTCCCATATCGATCCAAGATTTAGAAATGCAGTGGCCAAACTCTTTCCCTATCTGTTGGATCTGCCCGTCGAGCCATTCTATAAGACGCTGATCCTGACCAACAAAGCCTAAAAGGCGAGCGAATCTCTTTCGCCCGCCGCTAAAGGAGAGCTATGAGCGACCACCACCATCACCACGTCAGCGGCAAAAATCTCTTTATCACCATCATCCTCAATCTCATCATCACCCTCGCGCAGATAGTAGGCGGTGTAGTCTCCGGCTCTTTGGCGCTGCTGAGTGATGCGATGCATAACTTCAGCGACGTGTTGGCTCTCGTGATCGCCTACGTAGCCAACCGCTTCGCAGCCAAACCAAAGAGCAAGGAGTTCACCTTTGGCCTCAGGCGAGCCGAAATCCTCGCAGCGC
>WGBB01000231.1 GCA_015494505.1 Nitratiruptor sp.
ACACACGGCTACAACCTCCCGGTCAAATGGGTGATCCACACCGTGGGACCCATCTATCGCGGCAGGGGCGATGAAGCCGAAACTCTTGGCAGATGCTACGAAAATAGCCTCTGCATAGCCCGCAGCTATGGGCTTGTCTCTATCGCTTTTCCCTCCATCTCCACGGGAGCCTACCGCTACCCCATCGAGGAGGCGAGCATCGTAGCGCTCCAAAAGATCGACTGGTTCTTGCGCACCTGTGCATACTATCCCATGAAAGTGCTCTGCGTGCTCCATTCGGCTCACGACCTGGAGGTCTATATCCAAACTGCCAAAAAATTAGGAATCACCTATGAATTGCAAAGATAAACTTTCACCTTTTGCGTATCACGTGATGTTCGAAAAGGGGACGGAGCCTCCCTTTACAAGCCCACTCTATAGCGAAAAGCGAAAAGGTGTCTACAAATGCAGATGCTGCGGCGCGCCGCTCTTTTCTTCCGAGACCAAATTCGACTCAGGCACCGGCTGGCCCAGCTTCTACGCACCTATCGATGAAAGCGCCGTCGAAGAGGAGCTGGACACCTCCCACGGTATGATTCGCACGGAAGTGCACTGCGCCAAGTGCAAAGGGCATCTGGGCCACGTTTTCGAAGATGGCCCGCCGCCTACGGGACTACGCTACTGCATCAACGGTGTCTGCTTAGAGTTCGAACCTGCATAGATAATTTAGACTTATCTAATTCATAAGAGCATATAATAAGCCTCCAAAAAGGAGGCACAATGAAACAGATAGAATTGATGGAGAAGTATCCCGTCTTTATCTTGGAACTTTCCAAAGAGGAGTGCAAGTACGCAACCACCGAGGAGATAGTGGCCTATCTCAAAGAAAAAATAGCCACACACCCCGTCGCCACGTTTATCGCGCTTTTTGACCACTACGCACACACCAAATCGCTCGCCGATGGCTCTATCGCAAAGGGTATCGTAGCGGCACAAGACGTAGTCTTTTGCTTTGGCAAAGAGCTTCCCAAACCGGAAGTTTTGGCGGTACGCCCACGCAGCATCGGCATAGTAGAATATGAAGAGAGATTCGTCCTTAGCTTCCTCGAAGCTCCCAACCCCCAAGCCACACAGACGATGCAAGAGTGGCTGGCGGCACTTCGCAAAGAGGGTTAAATCCTCTTTGCCAGCTCCTCAAGCGAATCGCAAAACTCCACGACTCTTTTGAAATTTTCGTCGAAACAGTTGAGCGTTTTGTAGTGCTTTCCAAGAAGAATGATGCGAATATCGGGACGCAGACCTCCATACTTGAGGGCAGCCACCATAAAGATTTCATTGAGAGTGCCTATGCTCCCTTTTTGGGCGATGAAGAGTTCGCTCCCCTCTATGAGCAGCTCCAAGCGTTCATAGAGCGTCTTGGCCACGATTTTGCGCGATAGATTGGGGTTTTGGGGTCGCATCCTATCAAAAGCCTCTAACGTCACGCCGATGCACTCCCCGCCGGCTTCTTTCACTCCCAGACTCACCGCGCCCATGAGCCCATCGTAGCCGCCGCACTTGACGATATAGCCATGCTCGGCCAGCAGTCTCCCCAGCGCGACGCCTTCAGCAAACTCCGGCGCATCCCGATCTATCTTCGACGCCCCAAATGTGGTAGCTACAGCCATCTTGGTTCCTTCTATGATATGAATCAAAACATTTCTTAGCGATTATGCTACAATATTTTTCAAAATTCACAAAAAAGCTTCGCAAACTTTTGTCCACAAGAGTTTGCAAAGCTTTTGAGGAGGCTCCGATGACATACCATCGCAAGAAGATCTACAACCCCGAATCCCACGAACGTGTCAATGACAGGCAGGTCTTTGGCGGCAATCCTACGGGAATCTTCGAGCTCAACAAAATCAAATACCAGTGGGCCTACAATCTGTGGGAGATGATGCTGGCCAACACATGGTTCCCCAAAGAAGTAGACATGACCCAGGATGCCAGGGACTACAAGCTCCTTACAGATGCGGAGAAGCTGGCGTATGACAAAGTACTGGCGCAGCTGATTTTCATGGATAGCCTCCAGACCAACAACCTCATCGACAACGTCAACCCCTACATCACGGCTCCCGAGATCAACCTCATCCTTGTGCGCCAAGCCTTCGAAGAGGCGCTGCATTCGCAAAGCTACGCCGTGATGGTCGATAGCATCAGCCAAAACACCGACGAGATCTACGAGCTGTGGCGCGAAGACCTCAAGCTCAAGCAAAAGAACGACTACATCGCACAAGTCTACGAAGATCTCGCAGCAAACCCTACGGATGAAAACATCGTCAAAGCGATGTTTGCGAACCAGATCCTAGAAGGCATCTACTTCTATAGCGGTTTTACCTACATGTATACGCTTGCTCGCAGCGGCAAGATGCTGGGAAGTGCACAGATGATCCGCTTCATCCAGCGCGATGAGGTAACGCACCTGCTCATCTTCCAAAATATGATCAACACCGTGCGCAAAGAGCGCCCCGAGCTCTTTACCAAAGAGCTCATCGACGATGTGTACAAGATGTTCGAAGGTGCGGTGGATTTAGAGACTAGCTGGGGTAAATATATCACACAGGGGCAGATCCTGGGTCTTACGGACGAAATCATCGAGCAGTACATCAAATACCTCGCAGACGACCGCCTCAAGCGTGTAGGCCTCGAACCGATGTACAACGTAGAGCATCCTATCAAGTGGGTAGACGACTTTGCCAAGTTCAACGACCAAAAGACCAACTTCTTCGAAGGAAACGTCACCAATTACTCCAAAGGTAGCTTGGATTTCGATGACTTTTAGTGCCATTCAGTGCAAAACCGGGGAGGATTTTGCGGCAAACCTCGCACATCTCAAAAAGCTCATAGCAAAAAGCGGCGATATCGTCGTCGCTCCCGAAGTGGTGCTCACAGGCTTTGCATATGAGCGCTTCGACGAGGCGGCCGCTTTTAGCACACGAGCCCTCGACGAGCTGCTGCCCCTTTCCAAAAACCGCATCATCTGCTACACCCAGATAGAGAAGCGAGACGGGAAATTCTATAACTACGCCAAAGTCCTCTACAAAGAGAAGCTCATCTACGAACAGCCCAAAGTAAAGCTCTTTAAATTCGGCGGCGAGACGGACTACTTCACGCCCGGCAAGATGGAAGATATCAAGCTTTTTGAAATAGATGGCCTGCGCTTAGGACTGCTTATTTGCTTCGAGCTGCGCTTCATCGAAATATGGGAGCGTCTCAAGGGAGCGGACGTTATTCTCGTCCCTGCCATGTGGGGAAAACTGCGTAAACGCCACTTCGAGCAGTTTACGGAAGCTCTAGCACTCATGCACCAATGCTTCGTAATCGCTAGCGATAGCGCCAACGACGATATGGCAAAAAGCAGCGCCGTCATCGATCCTTTCGGCGTCCCCTATCGAGACGATCGCAAAAGCCTGCTCGACAAGCAAGTGAACCTAGGAGACATCAAAAAAATGCGACGCTATATGGACATAGGCCTATGAAACTCTCGCCAATTGAGCGCCAAAAATGCGCAAGGCTCGCGCACAATATCAACGAACGCTTCCCGCTCCATCCCAAAATCTTAGAGGCATTCGCCAGCGTACCGCGCGAGCTCTTCGTCCCGCCGGGTCTTACGTTTCACGCCTACAAGCTCGACGCGCTCCCCATTGCCGCAAGCCAGTGGATCAGCTCACCCATGACGGTGGCCAAGATGACACAGTACCTCGAGCCCGTAGGAGCCGATAGCGTGCTAGAGATCGGTTGCGGCAGCGGCTACCAAGCAGCGATTCTTAGCCGCATCGTGCGCCGCGTCTTTAGCGTAGAGCGTATAGAGCGGCTGATGCGCGAAGCCAAAGAGCGCTTCGCAAAACTCGGCATCCACAACGTCCATGTACGCTACGCCGACGGGATGCTGGGCTGGAGAGAGTTCGCACCTTATGAGCGCATCCTCTTTTCTGCAGCCGTGCATGAAGTGCCTGCCACCATTTTCGAGCAGCTCACGGAGGAGGGCATCCTCGTCGCTCCCATCATCAAAGGCTCGCAGCAAATTATCACGCGCTTCGATAAAAGGGGCAACGCCCAAGAGCTCGAAGAGTGTTACTTTATCGATTCTAAAACGGGGGTAGAGTAGTTGCATTTAAAACAAATTAAAAAAATATCGTGCTACCATTGAGAAACGAGGAAAAAGGAGAATGCATGGCAGAACGTCGCGAAGTGGATATGAGCAGCCAAGAGTTTTTGGATGAGCTGGAAAAGACAAAAAAGTTTACCGATAAAGTGTGCAAGCAGTTTGGCTGGGTCTACAACCCCAACGAAGAGGTCAATGAAGGGGTCACCATGGGGCTTGCGCGCAACAAACTGATGTACGGCAAGCGCTTTTGCCCCTGCTTTATGGTCATCGAAGAGGATGGCAAATTTAAAAGTGCCGATGATCGCATCTGTCCTTGTAAACCGGCTATCGAAAAGGAGATCCCCGAAGAGGGCAAGTGCCACTGTGGTATCTTCTGTACACCGGAATATGCAGCGACACATGAGCACTGATTTTTGCAAATTTAATCAAAGAAGTGCTACAATTCGGTTACAATTTCTCTAAAGAAGGTCACGATGCAAGTCAATGACTTAGACAAACTCGGCATCAAGGATATCAAAAAGGTCTATCACAACCCAGATTACGAAACGCTCTATGAGCATGAGATTCGCCAGCGGGAGGGCGTGGAGACGAGTCTCGGAGCCGTGGCGGTAGACACCGGCATCTTCACCGGGCGTAGCCCCAAAGACAAGTACTTCGTCAAGCAGCCACCCAGTGAAAAGTACATCGCCTGGGGTGATATCAACCAGCCCATCTCCAAAGAGATCTTCGACGAGCTCTTTACGAAGGTAAAAGAGTATCTCAGCGGCAAAGAGCTCTACGTGATGGATGCCTTCGCGGGAGCAAGCGATGAGAGCAAAAAAGCGATCCGCGTCGTCACAGAAATCGCCTGGCAAGCACACTTTGTGAAGAATATGTTTATCCGCCCCACCGAAGAGGAGCTTAAAAACTTCCACCCCGATTTCACCCTCTACGTAGCCGCCAATCTCAAGAACGAGCGCTACAAAGAGCACGGCCTCAACTCCGATGTCTTCATCATCTTCAATATCGAAGAGAACGTAGCTATCATCGGCGGCACATGGTACGGCGGCGAGATTAAGAAGGGAATCTTTTCGATGATGAACTACTGGCTGCCGCTGGAAGGTAAGCTCAGTATGCACTGCTCGGCCAATATCGGCGAAAAGGATGACGTGGCACTCTTTTTCGGTCTTAGCGGCACGGGTAAGACGACGCTCAGTGCCGATCCCAACAGACGCCTCATCGGTGACGACGAGCACGGCTGGGATGATGAGGGAGTCTTCAACTTCGAGGGAGGCTGCTACGCCAAAGTCATAGGCCTCGATAAAGAGAAAGAGCCCGATATCTATAACGCCATCAAACGCGACGCACTGCTTGAAAACGTGGTGGTCAAAGAGGACGGCGAAGTGGATTTCGAAGATGCTTCCAAAACCGAAAACACCCGTGTGAGCTACCCCATCTATCACATCTGTAAACACAAAGAGGACCTACGTGGTCCCCATCCTAAAAACATCATCTTTCTCAGCGCCGACGCATTCGGTGTGCTTCCGCCTGTGAGCAAGCTGACCAAAGAGCAAGCGATGTACTACTTCCTCAGTGGCTACACGGCCAAAGTAGCAGGGACAGAGCGTGGTATCACCGAGCCTGTGGCCACCTTTAGCGCATGCTTCGGCGAAGCCTTCTTGCCGCTACATCCCACGGTCTATGCGAAACTTCTAGGCGAAAAAATCGACGAGCATGGCGTCAACGTCTATCTGGTCAACACCGGCTGGACCGGCGGTCCGTATGGCGTGGGCAAACGCATGAGCCTACCTGCTACGAGAGCCTGCATCAACGCAATCCTCGATGGCTCTATCAACGATGCCGAATTTGAAACGCTTCCTATCTTCAACCTCGCGATGCCAAAAAGCATCAAAGGTGTCGATAGCGCTATCCTCAACCCTCGCAACACATGGGAGGACAAAGAGGCCTACGACAAACAGCTCGAACACTTGGCCAAACTCTTCATCGAAAACTTCAAACGTTACGAAGGCTACGGCAACTTCGACTACTCCCAAGCAGGTCCGCAACTCTAAGGTTGCGGCCGCTCCATTTATCAACATCTTTGCAACACTTACCCAACATTTCTATAACATTAAAATGCCACAATTATACTGCCATTAATTTTTCATAAGGAGACCCAAATGCTTAAGAGAATCGCCGTATTTTCTGGCGCAGTCGCACTCTTGCTATTTACGGGTTGTGCGAACAAAACCACTATGGCTTCAGCCGAATGTAGCACAGCCAAAGAGTGTGCAGAGCTTGCGAAACAGCGCAAAGAAGCCCTTGCTCAAAAAGAGCAGCAGCTCTCACAAGTAGAACAAGAGCTCCAAAGAGCCAAACAAGAAGCCGAACAGTGCAAAGCCTCCAAAGGCAGCACTGCCGTCAAACTCCCTGAAAACGGGATGACCCTTCTTCCACCTGATGCGAAGCCCGGTATGTGTTACGCACGCGTGGTTATCCCACCGAAATACAAGTACGAAAAAGTTCGCGTTCTTCTCGATGAAGGCGGTGAAAAAGTTATCACCGTTCCACCTAAGTACACTTGGGTAGAGGAAAAAGTCCTCGTTCGCGAAGCCGGTGAAAAAATCGTTCCTACTCCTCCTGTGTATAAAACCGTTACGGAAAAAGTGCTTGTTAAGCCAGAGACGGAAAAAATCGTCGTCGTTCGCCCAGCGAAGTATAAATGGGTAACCGAAAAAGTCCTCGTCGAGCCTGAGCATACCGTATGGAAAAGAGGCACCGCCCTCTATGAAGGCAACAACAATAACGTCCTGAGCCAAAAGTTCAATCCATCTACCGGCGAGATTATGTGTCTTGTCAAAGTACCTGCGAAATATAAAACTGTTCGCAAAAAAGTGATGGTAGAACCGCCTGTTACGAAAAAAGTTAAAATCCCTGCAGTCTATAAAACCATCACAAAACGCGTGCTCGTAAAACCTGCAGGTACGAAAGTGATCAAAATCCCTGCTGTGTACAAAACAGTTAAAGTCAAAAAACTCGTAGAGCCTGCAAAAGTTATCACACAAAAAATCCCACCAAAATACGGTTACGTAACAAAACGCGTCAAAGTACGTGATATCGAATACAAATGGGAGCCTGTCGTTTGTAAAACCAACCTCACTCCAGGTCTTGTTAAAGAGCTGCAAACAAAACTCAAAAAACTCGGCTACTACAAAGGCCCAATCGATGGAATATACGGTCCTATGACACAACGTGCCGTCAACGCATACCAAAAAGACCATGACCTTGCTCGCGGTGCTTTGACTCTCCAAACTTGTAAAGCCCTCGGCATCTAATCCTTCGGTGGCCTTGTGGCCACCATCACTTTTTTTCAATCTTCTTATCAACTTCCTTGAATTTTACTTATAAACATCCTTCCACTATAATTTCACATAATATTTTCAAATCATACTCATAAGGATTGCTAATGATACCAAAACGATTAGGTTGGATTCCCGGCGGAATCTTGCTCGCACTCCTTTTGTGGTTTACATTTTCCACATTTGGCGCAGATAGACCCATCGGTGCATCCACGGGTATTGCCTACATGGGGGCATGGCTCTTTGGACTCCAAACAAGCGAATACGGTAAACATATCGCAAATAGCGGCAGCTGGGAGACCTTCTTTCTCATCGGTGTGCTTATTGGAGGATTCTTCACCTCTGTTTTCATTACAAAAACCTTCAAATTTCGCGTGCTTCCACCTCTATGGAAAAAACACAAAAACTCCTCGCCCGCTTCACG